>JAZNWW010000100.1:0-10699 GCA_045593535.1 Acutalibacteraceae bacterium | reverse complement strand
TCACTAAAAACAGAGGTTTACAATCCGAAAACCTTCTTCCCTCACGCGGCGTTGCTGCATCAGAGTTTCCTCCATTGTGCAATATCCCCCACTGCTGCCTCCCGTAGGAGTCTGGGCCGTGTCTCAGTCCCAATGTGGCCGTTCAACCTCTCAGTCCGGCTACCAATCGTCGACTTGGTAGGCCTTTACCCCACCAACTATCTAATTGGACGCGAGTCCATCTTACAGCGGATTGCTCCTTTGATATCAAGAAGATGCCTTCTCGATATGTTATGCGGTATTAGCAGTCGTTTCCAACTGTTGTCCCCCTCTGTAAGGCAGGTTACTCACGCGTTACTCACCCGTCCGCCACTAAGTGTTTCAAGAAAATCCATAAGCAAGCTTACATCAATTCAGCGAAACACTCCGTTCGACTTGCATGTGTTAGGCACGCCGCCAGCGTTCGTCCTGAGCCAGGATCAAACTCTCTAAAAAATTATATCTCAACACCCAAAGGTGTTAAAACCTTTTAGATAAGCTCTTTCGCTCATTCTAATTCAATGCTGACGCATTTTTTCTGTCCGTTTACTTTTTAAAGTACACTTGACTTTTCTCTCGATTTCTCTTAAGAATTGTCGGGTCCTTATTATTGTCGTTGTTTAATTTTCAAGGTCCGTTACCGTTTGACAAAACTCAATTCTGTCACGGTTTTTTTGCACCCTTTTTTATGGCGCTCGATTATAATACCACAACCATTCCCCTTTGTCAACACTTTTTTTGGATTTTTTTGAAAAAATTTTTAGTTTTTTTCACGACCACAACATCTTGGGTTTTGAGTGCCTTACAAACCACATTTTTCCCAAAAAAATCCTATTATATACATATATATAACACACTTTTCTTGCTTTTTTAAATTATATACATTATTATATATATATATAGCAAATCCGAAAGGAGCAAAGAAATGAGTAAAAACAAAATTTTCATAAACTGTATAGGCGACTCCATAACTGAAGGTATGGGAGTTCGTGGTCATCACGGTTCAGAATATGGTGACAGCCCCTATCCCGCAAGGCTTCGAACCTTGCTCGATGACAACGGATATGATAATATCGAAATCAAAAACTGCGGTCACGGTGGTGAGCGTGTAGGCGAGGTTTGTGCCAGACTCGGCGCTTTCCCTTGTTATTTTAATAAAGATATAACCATCCCTGCCGACAACAGTCTTGCGACTCTTGGAGAAAAGATTGCAGTTGATGGCAAGGTGACAAACACTGCCCTTTCTATTTTTGACAAGCACAAAAACGGTGAAGATGTTTTACTTCATTTTACACAAGCCAGCCACGACACAAACCCTTGTATAATTGAAGGTGAGGAATATATCCTCGATGCAGGACAAGACGAGACCTTTATTAAAATGGCTCATCCCGATGGCAAGGCACACACAATCAAAAAAGGTTCTTTTCTTTACACAAACAACAATCGTGCTGCCGATATTAACATTATATATGCCGCTGTAAACGATGGTGCATCAATGACACTCGAGCGTTTTATCGATTCCATGAAGAAGTGCAGTGATGTGAACGGTGGCAAATGTATTATTATAGGAAGCCATCACCCGATTTTTGAACGTTGGGGCGATTTAAGCGATAGTTTTGAAGAAAAATACGAAAAATACAAGTACGCTTGCTATAACGCTTTTGGTATTCGTTTTATAGATTTGTATGAGGAATTTTACAAACACGCTATGGACTACACCTTAAAGGCGGGTTACTTCAAGGATACTTCACCGGAAGAGCTCGAAAAAATCACAAGTCTTATAAACCAAAAAATTGTTCCTGCTGAATTTAGTTATGACAAAAATTCACAGGGCAACGTACACCTTTCGGAAGAAGGCTATGATGTAATTGCAAGAATTGTTTTCCAAAGACTTAAATTACTCAACTATATATAATATGTGAAAGAGCTGCCGAATTTTCGGCAGCTCTTTTTTAATCAAATAAATCTTTTACCTTATCCATAAAGCTCTTGCGTTTTTTGTAGTTGCTGTCATCACTGCAAGCACCATCAAATTCCTTGAGCTTTTCTTTTTGTGATTTAGAAAGGTTTTTAGGCACTTCGACCGTGATTTTTACATATTGGTCGCCCTTGCCCGAATAATTAAGACGCTGAATACCCTTGCCTTTAAGCTTAAATTCATCGCCGGGCTGTGTGCCCTCGTGAATACTGAACTTTGTCTTTCCGTAAAGAGTCGGCACTATTATTTCGGCACCTAAAGCAGCTTGAGCGAAGGTAATCGGAATTTCACAGTAAACATCATAACCGTCACGCTCGAAAATCGGGTGTGGGCGGACATTTACGTTTATTCTTAAATCGCCCGAAGGTCCACCGTTTACACCGGCATCGCCACCGCCACGAAGATTTATCACCTGGCCATCATCGATACCTGCAGGAATATCAACAGGTACTTCAACCGTATGTCTGATTCTGCCCTTGCCATTACAGGTTTTGCAAGGCTTTTCAATAACCTTACCGGTACCGTGACAATGGTCACAAACCTTTTGTGTTTGCATAACACCAAAGGGTGTTCTTTGTGAGGCTGAAACTTGACCGCTACCTCTACACACAGGACAGGTTTTAGCGGTTGTGCCTTTTTCGGCACCGCTGCCGCCACAGTCGGAACAGTTGTCAATTTTTGTGACCTTTACGGTCTTTTTACAGCCCATTGCAGCTTCCTCAAAGGAAAGGTAAACCGAAGCCGCTGTATCGTTGCCTTTGCGAGGAGCGTTAGGGTTTCTTCTTGCGCCTCCACCAAAGCCACCGCCGAAGAAGGAGGAAAAAATATCTCCCAAATCACCGAAATCGCCGAAGCCGCCACCAAAACCGCCGCCATAGCCGCCACCGCTTGCACCAAAGTTGGGGTCAACACCTGCGTGGCCGAATTGGTCATAGCGAGCTCGTTTTTCGCCGTCGGACAATACCTCGTAAGCCTCGTTTACTTCTTTGAAGTTTTTTTCAGCTTCTTTGTCCCCCGGATTTAAGTCGGGGTGGTATTTTTTTGCCGCTTTTCTATATGCTTTTTTCAATTCATCCTCGTTTGCCGATTTATCAACGCCGAGGACTTCATAATAATCTCTTTTATCAGCCAAAATAATTTCTCCTAAATTATTAGTACAAATAAATATGTACGGGAGGAGCAAGCCCCTCCCCTACTGAAATTATTTATTATCATCTACATCTGTGTAGTCTGCTTCGTAAACATTGGGGTCAGCCTGTGCATCTCCTGTGGGTGCACCTGCATCTCCTTGAGTATTAGCAGCTTTATAAAGTTTTTCACTTACTGCAAACAATTCCTTTTGCAAATCCTCTTGGCGAGCCTTGATAGCATCCAAATCCTCACCCTTGAGAGCTTCCTTTAAAGCATCCTTTGCGGTGTTGATTTTTGCCTTTTCATCCTCTGTAATCTTGTCACCCAAATCGGTGAGTGTCTTTTCAGTCTGATAAACCATTTGGTCGGCATTGTTTCTTGTGTCAACCGCTTCTCTGCGCTTTTTATCCTCTGCAGCATATTCTTCAGCCTCTTTTACAGCCTTGTCGATATCTTCCTTGGACATATTTGTATTAGAGGTGATTGTGATATTGTTTTCCTTGCCTGTTCCGAGGTCCTTTGCAGAAACGTGAACGATACCGTTTGCATCAATGTCGAAGGTTACTTCGATTTGGGGAACACCACGAGGAGCAGCGGCAATACCATCAAGGTGGAATACACCGAGGGTTTTGTTGTCCTTTGCAAATTCACGTTCACCTTGGAGCACATGTACTTCAACAGAGGTCTGACCATCAGCCGCAGTTGAGAAAATCTGACTCTTCTTTGCAGGGATAGTTGTGTTTCTGTCAATAACCTTTGTGGAAATGCCACCCATTGTTTCGATACCGAGTGATAAGGGTGTTACATCGAGAAGGAGAAGTCCCTTAACATCGCCACCCAAAACGCCGGCTTGAAGTGAAGCACCGAGTGCTACACATTCATCGGGGTTAATGCCCTTGAAGGGTTCTTTGCCCATAAAGTTTTTAACAGCCTCTTGAACAGCAGGGATTCTTGAAGAACCACCAACCATAAGAACCTTGTTGATTTCGCTCTTGTCAAGACCGGAGTCGGCAAGTGCTTGGCGAACAGGTGCCATTGTAGCATCAACCAAATCAGCAGTAAGCTCGTTGAACTTTGCACGGGTAAGGGTTGTTTCGAAGTGCTTGGGACCTGTTTGGTCTGCGGTGATAAAGGGAAGGTTAATATCTGTGCTTGTCATACCGGAAAGGTCGATTTTTGCCTTTTCTGCGGCTTCCTTTACACGTTGCATTGCCATCTTGTCATTTGACAAATCAATACCCTGTTCCGCTTTGAAGGTTGCAACGATGAAGTCCATAACACGCTTGTCAAAGTCATCGCCGCCGAGCTTGTTGTTACCGGCAGTTGCCAAAACCTCTTGAACGCCATCGCCCATTTCGATAATAGATACATCGAATGTACCACCGCCAAGGTCATAAACCATAACCTTTTGGTCATCTTCCTTGTCGATACTGTAAGCTAACGCTGCAGCAGTAGGCTCGTTGATGATTCTCTTTACCTCGAGACCTGCAATTTTGCCTGCGTCCTTTGTAGCTTGGCGCTGTGCATCGGTAAAGTAAGCTGGAACTGTGATAACAGCCTCTGTAACAGTTGTGCCAAGATAAGCCTCTGCATCTGCCTTTAATTTCTGCAAAATGATAGCCGAAATTTCTTGAGGAGTGTATTTTTTGTCATCGATAGCTACTGTATAAGCAGTACCCATTTCACGCTTAATCGAGCTGATAGTTCTGTCGGGGTTTGTAATAGCCTGGCGCTTTGCAACCTGACCTACCATTCTTTCGCCTGTTTTTGAAAACGCAACTACTGAAGGTGTAGTTCTTGCGCCCTCTGCATTAGCGATTACAACCGGCTCGCCGCCTTCCATAACTGCTACGCAAGAGTTTGTTGTACCTAAGTCAATACCAATAATTTTTCCCATAATATATTTCTCCTTTTAATGTTAATTTTATATTTAATTACATAATTATATGTCAGTTTGCTACCTTGACCATTGCAGGTCTGATTACAGTGTCTCCGATTTTGTACCCCTTTTGCAGTACATCGGCGATAACATTTTCGCCCAAGTCATCATCTTCAACGTGCATCACTGCTTCGTGAAGGTTAGGGTCAAAGCTGTCACCAACCTTTGCTACCTCACAGATATTGAGCTTTTCACCGAGCATTTCGAACTGCTTTACAATCATTTCTATTCCCTTGATATAATCTGGGCTTTCCTTGTCTTCGAGTTGTGCTGCTCTGTCGATGTTATCAAGTATCGGCAAAAGCTCTTTTATAACATTGGCTTTTGCAAATTCTGCAACAGTAAGCCTTTCTCTTTCGGTGCGTTTTTTGAAATTGTCAAATTCTGCAGCAGTACGAAGAAGTAAATCGTTTTTGCTTTCGAGCTCTGCTTTTAAAGCTTCAATTTCAATATCCTTTTTACTTTTTTTCGCTTTCTTTTCTTTTTCTTGGGTGGTTTGTTTTTCTTCAGCCATTTTTAATCCTCCATATCCATCTGTGCTTCTGTCATAATTTCAGTGAGCTTTTTAGCCGAATGTTCAATACTTGGAATTATTTGCTCATAAGAAATTCTCGCAGGTCCTATAACTCCGATATAACCTTTGTATTTATCACTTCCCGTGAATTTCGAAACAACTATATTATTACCATTAAGTTCAAGGTAAGGCGTTTCGCTTCCGAAAATCACCCTTGCTTCCTCTGACACATCGGCAAATATCTGAATCATCGGCTCACACCTTTCGATAAGCGCCTGTATTTTAGAAGCCGAGCCATCACCTGATATATTATATAAGCGTTCTTTTCCGAAAAGCTTGATTTTTGCCTTTTCAATCTCGGCCGCCGATTCAAAAACCGCAGTAAAAAGCGGCATTAAATCGAGTGCGTAAATACCTGCTTGAGTAATTACAGTTTGCATATACGCTTTTGTGAGAGTATCAACCGATTTTCCCTTGATTCTCTTTTCCACCAAATCATAAAAGATGTTTTCTATCTCTTTTGAAAAATCCTTGCCTTGTCTGAAAATACGATTTCGTGTTCTACCGTCATCGGTGATGACTAACAGCATTTTCGAAAATCTGCCGATTGGCAAAAGCTCTACACGTTTGATTCGTGGCATTTTTTCTGTCACAAGACAGGCAAAAGAGGTCAGCCCTGTGAGCTGTGATAAAAGGGAGGCGGCTGTGTCGGGGATATTCTCTGCCTCGCAACGTGCCGAAGTCAAGGTGCTTTCGACCAACTGTGCCACCGAAGAATTTACATCAAGTCCGCCCGAAAGGCTTTCAACATAAAACCTGTAGCCTTTGCTTGTCGGTATTCTTCCTGCAGAGGTGTGGGGTTGCTTTAAAAAACCCAACTCACACAGCTCGCTCATTTCGTGGCGTATAGTCGCAGAGGAAGGAGCGTTTTGAAGTAAAAGCATTAGATTTTTCGAGCCTATCGGCTCGCCTGTTTCGATATAAGCCTTTACAACCGCTTTTAAAACCGCCTGTTTTCTTGGGGTTAGCTCCACTTGAAGTCACCTCGTTTCACCTTTTGGCACTCTCGGCTTTCGAGTGCTAACGATTATTATTATATGCCATTTTTTTCATTTGTCAAGGTCTTTTTGAAAATTTTTTGACTTTCCCTGACCTTTTACAGTTTGTTAATATTTTTCTTACCCGAAATCTTAATCGTAATTTATTTTCAAACGGACAATCCCTGAGGCTTGTCCCTACAAAATATCAATAAATAAAGATGAATTTTGCAATTCATATTTTATGAGTAATTCACGAATGACCCGTTTTCGCCATTATAAAGATTTGACGGGCAATTATTTTTGCGCAAAAATCCTTTATAAATTAAATGAATAATCGTTGTTTAACGAGGGTAAAATATAAAAACCGCCGATTTATACCCCCTTAACTTGACATTAACTAAAAAATATGCTATAATATTGTTGCTTATAAGAAAGGAGTGCCGATGATGAAACAAAAAGTTTACACTAGACAATATTACATTGACAAAATCCGAGGATTTTATCACAGTGACCTAATCAAAGTTGTTACAGGCATCCGCCGCTGCGGTAAATCGTTTTTTCTGCTTTCGGTTATGGAAGATTTAAAAAAATCGGGTGTAAATGAAAAAGATATTATTTATCTTAATCTTGATAAGCGTGGTTACAGAAAGATTAAAACCCCCGACGCTTTAGAAGAAGCCATTGAGAAACAAATAACAGATAACGATTTCAAATATCTTTTTATTGATGAGGTTCAAAATGTGGTCGGCTTTGAAGAAGTTGTCAACGGTTTCAGAGAGGACGGAAATTTCTCTATCTTCATCACAGGCTCAAACTCTTATTTGTTAAGCGGCGAGCTTTCCACTAAACTCACTGGCCGATATATCGAAGTCGAAATGTTTACCCTGAATTTCCGTGAGTATTTGGAAATGAAAGCGTTTCTCGGTAAGGAAATTAAGGCTGACAAAACGGTAGAATTTAACGAATATCTTCGTTTCGGCGGTTTCCCGAAAACGCTTGAATTTGACGAAGTCGCCGACAAGGAAACTTATATTGCCGATGTCATAAAACAAATACTTGAAAAAGATGTTGTGAAACATAAAAAAATCCGCAACCGCGCCGTGTTCGATAAGGTTATGACTTATATTATCAACAACTTCGGTGCTACGGTTAGTCTTGGAGGTATTGCGGAATACTTTGAAAACTGTGAGCATATCAAAATCCGCACCGAAACACTTAACAATTATCTTAAAATACTTGAAAACGCTAAAATCATTTATAGGTGTCCACGCTTTGATGTCAAGTCTAAAAAGTCACTTCGGGGCGAACAAAAATACTATCTTGCCGACCTTGGCATCTACTTCTCCCGTAATGTAGATGCAAGAATCAATTACGGTCCGGTGCTCGAAAACATTGTTTACACATATCTTTCTGCAAAAAACTATAAAATCAGCGTAGGAAGAATCGGTAAATTGGCGTGTGATTTTATCACACGCTTGGGCGACGAATACCGTTATGTTCAGGTTGCTATGACAATTATGAGCGAAGAAACAGAGAAGCGCGAATATAAGCCCTTCACAATGATTCGTGACAACTATCCAAAATATCTGCTTACCATTGATACGCTCTTACAAAGAAAAGACGGTGTAATTCATAAAAATATTATCGAATTTATTTCTGAAAACGAAAATCTTTAAGGCTAAAATCATATACGAAATAAACAACCGTATTCAGAAAGCATTATAATAATGTGAATACGCACTTGTCTCTAATTTTACACAAGCATATAATACACTTGCGACACAAGTTAATAACGAATCAACTTGGGAATGCGTTTTACTTCGGTAAAAACGCATTCTTCTGTTTTCACATTCTTCGAGTTGATGAAAACTTGTGTCGCAACAAGCGAAGTGGCGTTTTTCGTGCGTGACTTCGGTTGCGCACTTTTTTTATTTTGTAGGGAACGATGCCCACATCGTTCCGTTTGCATCGGATTGATTTTTTACTTTACAATATTATTTTAAAATGTTATAATGACTATGCCAAATTATATTGATGTGAATATTGAAGAACAATTTTATGTAGGGATATTATACCCTTTTTTCTCACGTCCCGAATTTGATAAAAATGCAAATTCCATCGGCGTGAGTACAATCGTTCTTCACATTGATATAGTTTGGCGACTATCGGGGTTTGCGTTTTTTGTGCGTGACTTCGGTTGCGCACTTTTTTATTTTAGGGGATATGATATGACGCTCGAAATAAACCAAAGAGTAAAGGCAGAACGAAAAAAGCAAGGCTATACACAAAGATTTATCGCACAAGCTTTAGGAACAAAAGAATCTACATATTCACAAATGGAGCGAAGCGGTAACATTTCCGCCAAAACACTTATTAAAATTGCAAATATATTAAATGTTGATATTCGTTATTTTCTATATGGCGATAAAGATTACAAACCCGAACAAATTACAAAAACAAACGATTACACTGTGCAAGAAGAAGGCGTAATTAAAATATTGAGGAATTTTAATTCAAAAGACCGAAACGATGTTTTAAATTATATTGAAAACAAGTACAAGGCGCAAAAATAAAACTACCCAAAAAATTTTTCGGGTAGTTTTATTCTCTAATTATTTCTTTTTAATTTCTGCTAAAATCTCGGTTAAGAGTTCTTCGGTTGTGGGAGCCTTTACCTCGGGAACTTCTTCCTCTTTCTTTTCCTCTTCTTTGCGGCGGAGCTTTTCGGAAAGCTCTTTTGTCTTTGCAAATACCTTTATCATAAGGAAAATGATGAAGGCTACAAGCAAGAAGTCGATTATAACCGAAATAAATGCGCCGATATTTAAAGCTACCGCTTCACCGCCGGCTTTTGCGGGAAGGTTTACGATAAGCTCGGTAACACTCAAGTCGCCGATAAGCCAGCCGATAAAGGGCATAAACAAATCGTTTACAAGACTTGTTGTAATTTTACCGAAAGAGGTGGCAATAATTAAACCTATTGCCATATCAAATACGTTGCCACGCATTATAAACTCTTTAAACTCGGTAATAAAGCCTTTTTTATCCTTGTTCTTTTTGAATTTAAACATTTTTGACATCTCCTCTGTTTTTTATAATCCTTTTTCATTTTAACATACAAAATAGAAAAAGTAAATATGTAAAAAGCCAAGGTTTTCCCTTGGCTTTAAAAAATCTTATTTCTCGCTGAAAATTACTGTTACGTCGGGATGGAGCTGTAAAATAGAAGCCGGAACATAAGGTGTAATCGGGCCGAAAAATGCCTTCTCAACAATTTCCCTTTTTGCTTCGCCATTAGCAACAAGCAAAATCTTTTTAGCCTGCATAATAGACATCATACCCATTGTGATTGCGGTTTTCGGAACCTCGTCCTCGCTCGCAAAAAATCTTGCATTTGCTTTTATTGTGGACTCATCCAAAGTTACCTCGTGGGTTTCCTTTGTGAAAAAGCTGTCAGGCTCGTTAAAACCGATATGACCATCAAGACCGATACCTAAAAGCTGTAAATCAATACCGCCAAAGTCCTTAATCATCTTATCATACGCTTCGCCCTCTGCTTTAAGGTCTGCTGCCTTTCCGCTTGGAACATAAGTGTTTTCGCTCTTGATGTTTATCGACTTAAATAGGTTGTTCTCCATAAAATAGCGATAGCTTTGGTCAGAGCTGCCATCAAGTCCTACATATTCATCAAGATTTACAGAGGTGACAGCCGAAAAATCGAGCTTGCCTTCCTCATAATCTTTTATGAGATTTTTATATGTGCCTACAGGGCTTGAGCCTGTAGCAAGACCTAAAACACAATTGGGTTTTAAAATAACCTGTGCCGCAATAATGTCGGCGGGTTTTCTGCTTAATTCTTCATAGGTTGCGGTTTTGATAAATTGCATAATGTATTCTCCTGTTAAATGTTGTCGTATTTGCCTTCGGCTACCATTTTAGCAATAGCCTCTACTACCATAGGTTTGTCTTCCTTATATGTTACACCGTACCACTTTTCATCGGCAACGAGCATAACGACATCCTTTTCTTTGTTTTTAATAGTGTTTGCAACAGTCGTTGGTAATAAACATTCGGATTTC
>JAZNWW010000099.1:0-4599 GCA_045593535.1 Acutalibacteraceae bacterium | reverse complement strand
AAAAGATGGAAAGTCACTTACAGACTGATTTATGGTATACATTTCGGCGTGCGCCTCTAACATCTGTTCGTTTTGATGCTTCATCTCAAAATAACTGGAGGCATAAATTACGCCAAGCGTTCCAACCCACAAAAGAACAAGAATAGACATTATAGCGGCAACGATTTTACGTCTCGACTTTTTAAACATCCCCGTCACACCTCAATTCATATCCGATGCCGCGCACCGCTTTGATTTCGGTTTTCGCTTCCACAAAGCTAAGCTTTTTACGGGTAAACGACATATATACTTCCACGTTGTTGTATTCGGCTTCACTCTCAAATCCCCAAATTTTCACTGCCAACTGCTCACGGGTAAGAATCTGACCGCTGTTTGTAATTAAATATTCAAGGATTCGGTATTCCTTTTCGCTGAGCCGAACACTCTGACCATTGGTAGTGCAAGATAATGTGAGAGTGCTTGTATCAAGAGTAATATCAGCAAAAGAAAGAATGCCATCTGTCGTGCCGAGCGTTCTTCTACCAAGTGCACGAAGTCGGGCAAGGAGTTCTTTGGTCATAAACGGCTTTGTAAGGTAATCGTCTGCGCCGCTGTCAAGACCTGTCACTTTGTCGTCAAGCTCTGCTTTTGCGGTGAGCATTAAGATCGGTGTAGCGATTCCTTGGCTTCGAACACGCTTTGCAATTTCAAAGCCATTCATTCCGGGAAGCATAACATCAAGGATAATAATATCGTATATATCGCTCTCAATTGCGGCTAAACCATCAAGTCCGTTAACATAGTGGTCAACTTCATATTTTTCAAGACGCAGGATTTCACATAGTGCCTGAGCCATTCTTTTTTCATCTTCAACGAGTAAAATCCACATAGAGACACCTCCACATACAACCATTATACCATAAAAGATTGAAAAATGATTGAAAAATCATCAAAGACATTCAAATTGCAAACAAACAATTTTCTAACAACCAATAATTTGTTTTCATTCAAACAACTCACTAAGCGGAACCTTCAATGCGGATGCGATGTCAAACAGCACCTCAAAAGAAGGATCTTTTTTACTATTGATAATTCGGTTGATATATCCGTCATTCTTTTTGATCTTGCTACTCAGATACTGGCAAGATAAATTTCTCTCGTTCATTAGCTTGCAAAGCTTCCTAACGAACAATTCTCTTCCATCTTCGTAACTCAGTTTCTTTTCCATAATAAAACCTCACATACATAAAAACTAAAGAGCCGCCCACGCGACTCTTCGTTTTTATGTATGAGAATTGTTTTATTCAAGTTTCAAGAAAAGATTAATTTGTTCTCTTCATTGTTAGCGCAAGAATTATAGTAAACACAGCACTTGCGGTACAGGAAACAAAAGAACTGAGCCAAACACCGTTCAGTTCAAGGAAAGGTGTCATGACGAATAACGCTACTATCGGGAATATGAGCGTTCCGAAGAATGATACAAGCATTGAACGTGCAGGATGTTCAAGCGCCGTAAAATAAGATGAGAAACACATATCCACCCAGCCCGTGAGGTAAGAAAACGAGAACAATTTCATACCGATAATGCTGACCTTAAGAAGCTCTGTATCTTCGGGCTTTACGAACAAGGGCGCAACATACTGACCGGCGAAGAACATAAATAACAAAGATGCGGCAGAAAGTACAACTGCACCCAAAATTACACGCCTAAAGATTGCTTTTACTTTATCCATAAGTCCTGCGCCGTAGCAATAGCTGATTGCAGGTTGGAGCGAATCGGACATTCCAAACACCAGCATTCCCACAATGCTATCCACGTACATAATGACCGAGAAAGCCGCCACCGCTGTTGTGCCACCGTATTTCAGCAAAAAGAAGTTAAACACAATGGACATGATAGACATAGAGATGCTACTAAAAAACTCACTTGAGCCATTGGCAAGAATGCGAAGAAATACAGCACGTTTGATTCTGCCTTTGGTGTAATATAAGTCCATACGCTTTTTGCGGAACATAAAAAGAGTAATTACCGAGCCGAGTGCCATTGCAAGACAGCTCGTAAATGCCGCCGCCCAAACACCTTGACCAAGAAATACAATCAGGATTACATCAAGCACAATATTAAAAGCTTGGGTACCTACGCTCAGCCACATTGAGATTTTTTCTTTGCCGCAAACACGAAGATAGTTATCGGTAGCGTGGTAGATCAGCATTAAGGGTGCAAAAACAGCGTAAACACGAGTGTATGTAATTCCGTATTCGATTGCTTGCTCGGTTGCTCCCGGTGCTAAAAATCGCACAAAGGATTCGGCAAATAACAAACCGAAAACGCCGAGAAAACAGGAAATCAAGAAAATCACTTTAAGAGTAAACGTAAAGACACGGGATGCTTCCTCTCTGTTCTTCTCGCCGAGCAGAACTGCTATACGTACCGATGCCCCTGTTGCTATCAGGTTAGCAAACCCAAACACGATCATAATAATCGGCATAATGAGATTAACAGCAGCAAGAGCATCACCGCCAATAAATCGACCGACAAACAAACCATCTGCAATTTGATATAGCGCACCAAATGCCATAGTAATCATAGACGGTACCGCACAACGGAAAAACAACTTCATAGGCGGTAGCTTTTCGAAAATTTCGGAATCCATAGTAACCTCCACAAAATAAAATAACTCGGCTATTACCTAAGTAATAACCGAGCTCACTCGACATCTTATCTGACAGGCGGCCTGCAAGCAGTGTGCTTACGATCCCCTACACTACGGTGTACTGTCCTCCGATGACCTATTTTTTATCATTATAATTCTAATAATTAAAATTGTCAACAATAAAAGCAGATAGAACTCCTTGAAACTCACACTCCCATCCCGTTCACTCGTTCCTTAAAATATTGTACAATAATGTCAAGGAGGGATTTATATGAAAAAAGTTTACACAGAGGACCAGAAAAAATTGATTTTAGATCGGTATTGGGCCGGAGAAAAAGCATCCACTATAAACACCTCTCTCCAACAAAGAATTAAGAACTCTTCGTTGATACACCAAATATTCTTCTACAACACCTTTTGTAAACTCTTCCACACTCTCCACCTCGCTTATATTCGTGTTATACCATACTTTTTACTGTATTGAAATAGGTTTTTGCCCAAAGTTGCATATTTTTATGTTAAAAATAGAATTTTAGTGCTCAAACTTGTATATTTTTATGTTTCAAAGGCGTTTTTCAGCCAAACTCACCCATTTGGTATAAAAAAGCCGTTTTTCGACTAAAAATCGACTTAAAAATGAAAAAACGCCCAAAAAACTGGACGTTTTTTCTTCTGGCGCCCCCTGTTGGACTCGATATGCATTTTGATCCTGTGGATCAAAATAATTGTAGCAACCAGTGTTTGCACTGGTTGCAGGAAGTGTCCACCGGACACTTCCACTGCTATGGGTTCGAGTCCATCTGTGACCTGCAATAAAAAAGAACAGATACCGGATGGTATCTGTTCTTTTTTGTCATTCGTGTCCGAAAAAGAACTGGTATAAAAACCTGATTTTCTTTAAAATATTCAATATTTATTTAAGTAAAAGTTCCAAACACAATTACTACGCTCACCGGCGGCAAATTCATATTCTTTTTCGTCAATTATGACAGTGTAAACCGGAACAGCATAAGATAAATCATTTACCTCAACCCTATTTTTAGTATCAACCCAATCATAATCAAAAATGTTGACGCCAAATAATTGAACATTGCCATCAACACCGGTAACTTCAAGTTGCCAACTTTTGCTCTTCCACATTTTCATAAAATCACCGCCTTGGGTTTATTATAGCATAAAAGCGGCAACGCCGCAATACTTATTACCTCTTCACTATTACTTCTTACTTTCCAAAAATCTCGTTCACATTTTTAGTGAAAAGTGAAGAGTGAAAAGGTAAGAAGTAAAAATCCCGCCCACTTACGTGAAAGGGATTTTTGGGAAGTTTGAACTTAGTGACACGAATTTAATGTGTCTGAAAACTGAGGATTTTCTTAATTGTTTTTATTTTTTTGCTGAATAAGCACAATAATCGCAAAGGTTAATAAAATTACACATGAAAAAGTTATCACCAGATCTACAACAAAATTTTTGCTTTCAAAATACACCACATTTCCATTACTTTTGATATATTCAATCAAAGAGTTTTCATAACGATTGGTTATATAAAAAACAAAAGGCTCTTCGTCATTATAATTTACAACAATTTGGTCTTTGTGCATTAGAGTTTGCCACTCAACATTTGATGCTTTATCTATATTAAGTAGAAATTCATCATTTTCTATATTTTGAGAAATTAGTTGCTCAATTTCTTGTCTGTTATTATCGTTAATTGCTAAAGAACGGCTTCCGTTAGAATTAATAAGAAAGAAACCAAAAATTTGCCACAATATCAATATAAAACATATAATCGCAACCAAAATACTACCGACTGTTAAAGTGCGTTTTTTCATCTAATCACCGACTATGTTTTTCTTTCAAGGTTTTGCAACTTGAAATCAAAATTCTTCTAATTCTACCGCAAAGATTTCTTATCTTTTTATATGTATCTTCATCAATGGTATTTGTGTTAAATAAAAGTTGTAAC
>JAZNWW010000098.1:0-70284 GCA_045593535.1 Acutalibacteraceae bacterium | reverse complement strand
TGGAAGTGAATTAAATGCTTAAAAGTATGACAGGTTTTGGCAGAGGCTCTTTTCAAAGTGAGGAGCTCGGTGTAACTGTAGAAATCAAATCTGTAAATCACAGATATTTTGAATTCAGCGCAAGAATGCCTCGTGCCTATCAGTTTTTGGAGGAAAAAATAAAGGCATATTGCCAGCGGCAAATAACCCGAGGAAAAATTGAGGTTTCGGTTTTTGTTGAGGAATTAAGTGAAAATACCACAGAAATAGTTTTAAACGAAACCTATGCTAAAGCTTATATAAACGCTTTGAACAAATTGTCAAGGGATTATAAAATCAAAAACGATGTCAAGGTTTCAACACTTGCTTTAAATAACGAAATATTCAGACTTCGCAAAAATGCCTTGCCTGATGAGGTTATAACAGAAGCTGTTTTTGGCGCCTTGGAGGAAGCTGTAGCAAACTTTATCGAAATGCGAAAGGTTGAGGGCGAAAGACTCAAAGCAGATATACTTTCTCGTGCGGAATTTATTCTCTCTAAAGTGGCTTTAGTAGAGGAGCAAAACCCAAAAACCGTAAAGGCTTACAGAGAACGCCTTGAAGCTAAAATCAAGGAGTTGCTCGAAAACGCACAGGTTGATGAAGCAAGACTTCTTACCGAAACTGCAATTTTTGCCGATAAGGTAGCGGTGGATGAGGAAACTGTCAGACTTCGCAGTCATATAAAGCAATTAAAAGTACTTCTTGACAGCGATGAGGCGGTAGGTAAAAAGCTCGATTTTATCGTTCAGGAAATGAATCGTGAAACCAACACCATCGGCTCAAAGGCACAGGATGTTGAAATTGCACACATTGTTGTAGATGTAAAGGCAGAAATCGAAAAAATCAGAGAACAAATCCAAAATGTTGAGTAGGGTGACAGCTTATGAAATTAGTTAATATCGGTTTTGGCAATATGGTATCTGCCGAGCGTATGGTAGCAATTGTAAGTCCTGAATCTGCACCTATAAAAAGAATTATAAGCGATGCCAAAGAAAAGGGCTGTCTCATAGATGCCACACACGGAAGGCGCACTCGTGCGGTTATAATCACCGACAGCGACCATATAATTCTCACCTATCTTCAGGCAGAAACTCTTTCTAACAGAATAGCTGAAGAGGAAGAGTACGAGGAGGATGAGGAAAATGAATAAAGGCTTGGTTTTTATTATTTCCGGTCCTTCCGGTTCGGGAAAAGACACACTTTTGGTCCGACTTTTCAAAAAGCGCCCCGAAATCAAGTTCTCGATTTCATCTACTACACGTAATATGCGTGAGGGTGAAAAGCAGGGCGAAAAATACGATTTTATTACTCGTGAAAAGTTTGAAAATATGATAAAAAACAACGAGCTTTTAGAATATAACGAGTATGTCGGAAATTATTATGGAACTCCGAGTGAGCCTGTGAAAAAGGCAAGTGAGAACGGTTTCGATATGATGATTGAGGTTGATGTCAACGGAGCTTTCAATATAAGAAAAAAATTACCCGAGGCTAAAAGCATCTTTATTATGCCACCCTCCTTTGAGGAGCTGGAAAAGCGACTTACAGGCAGAGGAACCGAAACGCAAGATGTAATCGAAGAGCGTATGAAGACAGCACTCGAAGAAATCAAGCGAGCGGTAGAATATGACTACATTGTAGTAAACGGCGATATTGAAAAAGCCGTTGATGATATAATCTCTATTATAGAGAGCAACCATTTAAAATTTGAAAATCAAAAAGATATTATTTATGAGGTGTTAGAAAAATGTTAAATCCCAATATCGGAAAGCTTATTAAAAATTCAAACAACAGATACCGTCTTGTTATGGATGTATCACACGAAGCACGCAAAATTTCTGCAAAGGCAGAAAAAGACGGAGAAATTATTATTGAAAAACCCGTTAGCATTGCTATTGATAAATTAGCAAACGAAGTGGAGTAATAATTTTTTAAAGTAAATCTTAAAAGGGGTGTATAGGAAATGACAGGTCTTACCGCCAAAATCGCTTTAAGCGGAACAACTGTGGCTTTTGACAAGTTATATACCTATGCTGTACCCAACGAATTTCACGCAATTCTCAAAGCGGGTATGCGTGTTTTGGTACCTTTTGGCAGAGGGAATTTAAAAAAACAGGGTATTGTTTTTGAAATTTCTAATGATGAGTTAAAAGGACTAAAAAGTATTACAAAAATTATGGATGAAGAACCCGTTTTAAATGAGGAAATGCTTTCTCTTTGCTCATTTATGCAAAACAGAGTTTTTTGCACCTATTACGATGCGGTAAACGCAATGCTGCCGACAGGTATTTCCTATTCAATAGTTAATAATTATTGTGCAAACGAGGAATTTTCGCCTTCACTTTTAGAGGGAAGTGAACGAGAGGTTTACGATTATTTATACTCAAAGGGTGAAAAAAGCGAAAAGTTTTTGATAAAAGAGTTAGGAGTAGTAGAGGAAGTTTTAAATTCACTTTACGAAAAACAGGCGATTATCAAAACAAGCGATGCCAAGCGTAAAATGGGTGATGCCACACAAAAATGGGTGAAATTTGCAACCGAAGAAATTCCTGCAAAACTGACCGCAAAACAAAGTGAGGTTATGAAGCTTTTAAGCGATGTCGGTGCTGCTTGTGTCAAAGAGGTTTGCTATTTCACAGGTGTGACTCAGGCGGTAGTTGATAATCTTGTTAAAAAGGGAGTTCTCTGCTATTTCGAAAAGCAGGTTTACAGAGCAACCTATCACAATAAAAATGCAAATCCAAAAGAAATAACCTTGACTGATGAGCAAAATGATGCTTTTTTGGGACTTCTTAATGATTACAAAGAACCCGAGGGCAAGGTCTCGCTGCTTTACGGGGTTACAGGCTCCGGCAAAACTCAGGTTTTTTTAAAGCTTGCGGACAAGGTTATAAGTGACAATAAGGGCGTTATTGTAATGGTACCCGAAATTGCCTTAACTCCGCAGTTAATAGGTATTTTCACCGAGCGCTATGGCGATAAAATCGCTGTTTTTCACAGTGGGCTCTCACTCGGACAGCGAATGGATGAATGGAAGCGTGTTAAGGAAGGCAAAGCACTTATCGCAATCGGTACTCGCAGCGCAATATTTGCACCATTTAAAAATCTTGGACTTATAATCATTGATGAGGAGCAGGAGCATACCTACAAATCTGAAAAAACTCCACGTTTTCACACACGTGATTTGGCAAAGTTCAGAGCGTTCTATAACAAGGGACTTTTGTGCTTGGCTTCAGCTACTCCATCGGTTGAGAGCTTTACCAAAGCTAAAAACGGTAGCTACAGTTTGTATAAATTATCCCACCGTTTCGGTAATGCAGTTTTGCCCGAGACGGTCACGGTTGATATGAAAAAGGAAATCTTGAACGGTAATACCGGAAGCATTTCAAATACTCTTTATGAAGCCTTAAGTGAAACCTTAAAGAGCAAAAAGCAAGCAATATTGCTTCTTAACCGCAGAGGGCACAACACATATATTTCCTGTCCTGAGTGTGGGTATGTGGCGACTTGCCCTAATTGCAGTATTTCTATGACATACCACTCGAAAAACAATCGGCTTATGTGTCATTATTGCGGTTATTCGGTTGAAAAGCCCTCAAAATGTCCCGAATGTGAAGGCGAGCATCTCAAATTTACGGGACTCGGCACTCAAAAGGCACAGGAGGAAATATCGGCACTTTTTAAAAATGCCAAAATTTTGCGACTCGATGCCGACAGCACCTTGGCAAAGGATTCTTATCAAAATTACCTAACCGCCTTTGCAAAGGGCGAGTACGATATTCTTTTAGGTACTCAAATGGTGGCAAAGGGACTTGATTTTCCCAATGTCACTTTAGTAGGTGTGCTTGGCGCTGATGCGGCGGCTTACAGCGAGGATTACAGAAGCTTTGAGCGTACCTTTTCGCTTCTGACTCAAGTAATCGGCAGAGCAGGCAGAGGCGATAACGAGGGACTTGCAATAATACAAACTCAAAACCCCGACAGCAACGTTATAACACTTGCAAAAAATCAGGATTATGACAGTTTTTATGATGAGGAAGTCTCGCTGAGACGCCTTATGGTTTATCCGCCTTTTTGCGATATTTGTGTTGTCTCTTCACAGTCTGTTTCATCCGACTTTGCAAGCAAGGCAATTCACGAGGTTTTTGAAAATATAAAAAATCTGATAAACACAAAATACAAAGATGTAAAACTGATTATTTTAGGACCATCGGCGGCGACTGTCGTAAAGGTTAATAACCGCTATCGTTTTAGAATGATTATAAAGTGTAAAAATAATTCTGTATTTAGAGAAATGTTAAAATCGGCTCTCGATATAAAGCAAATTTCAGATACTACGGTTTCGGTTGACATAAACCCTGAAACGATTATTTAAACGGAGGAAATAATGGCAGTTAGAAATATAGTAAAAATCGGCGATGATGTGCTTCGTAAGGTTTGCAGAACGCAAATGACCTTTGATGAAAAATTGGCACAAATTCTTGATGATATGAAGGAAACGATGTATAAAGCAGAGGGAGTAGGTCTTGCCGCTCCACAGGTTGGTATTTTGAGGCGCTTTTGCATAGTGGATACAGGGGATGGCTTGGTTGAACTTATAAACCCTGTAATTATAGAAAAAAGCGGTGAACAGACAGGAAATGAAGGATGCCTTTCTATTCCTGACAGATATGAGGAAGTGACTCGCCCTATGTTCGTTACAGTTCGTGCGCAAAACAGGCACGGTGAAAATATAACTGTCAAGGCAGAGGGCTTAAAGGCTCGTGCTTTTTGTCACGAAATCGACCACCTCGATGGCGTACTTTATATAGATAGAGCGGATAAAAAATGAAAATAGTATTTATGGGAACTCCCGATTATGCGGTGCAGACTCTCGAAAAAATAGTAAAAGCCGGACACGAGGTTTTGGCTGTATTCAGTCAACCCGACAAGCCTGTCGGCAGAAAGCATATTATAATGCCGACTCCTGTAAAGGAAAAGGCGTTGGAACTTAATATTCCCGTTTTTCAACCCGAAAGTATGAAAAGCGAGGAAGTGGCCGAGCAAATAAAAGCATTAGAGCCTGATGTTATAGTTGTTGTGGCTTACGGTAAAATTCTACCTAAAAGCATTTTGGATATACCTAAAATCGCTTGCGTTAACGGACACGCTTCGCTTTTGCCGAAATATAGGGGTTCAGCTCCTATACAGTGGGCAATAATCAACGGTGAAAAAGTAACAGGCGTTACAACACAAAGTATGGATGTTGGTATTGACACAGGCGACATTTTGGAAACTGCCGAGGTCACAATCGGTGATGAAGAAACCGCCGAGGAGCTTTTTGACAGACTGTCGGTTATCAGTGCAGATTTAATGGTTTCAACCCTTTCTAAATTAGAAAAGGGCGAAATTACACCTATTCCTCAAAATGAGCAAGAGGCAACTTATGCACCCATTATCAAAAAGGAAATGGCGTTTCTCGATTTCGGTAATATGACTGCTTGTGAGGTTGTAAACGCAGTAAGAGGTTATTATTCTTGGCCTTGTGCATACTTCTTCCTTGATGGTAAACGCATTAAGGTTATAAAAGCCAAAGTTTCTGACAAAACCGAAAGTTCGGGTGGATATATTATAAAAAACGATATCGAACTTGTTATTTCTTGTAAGGACAACACCTCGGTATCCCTTCTTGAAATAAGCCCCGAAGGTAAATCAAAAATGACTGCAAAGCAGTTTTTGTGCGGCAAAAAACCGCAAATTGATACTTTTGTTGGTGACAGTAATGACTAATCCGAGAAAGCTTGCGGTAAATATACTGATAAAAGTAGAAAAAGATGGTGCTTACTCAAATTTAGCTTTGTCGGAATTTTTTAAAGATACCGATTTAAGCAGTGAGAACAAGGCTTTTGTTTCGGCCCTCGTTTACGGAGTGCTCGACAGAAAAATCACACTCGATTACGTGCTTTCAAAATTTTTGAAAACACCTATAAAAAAGACCGCTCCTTTTACCTTGACTGTTTTAAGGACTGCACTTTATCAAATTATGTTTATGGATAAAATTCCCGAAAGTGCAGCGGTAAATGAAGCGGTAAAGCTTATAAAAAAATCGAAGGAAAGCCGAAATGCCGGCTTTGTAAATGCGGTTTTGCGCTCGGTTTTGAGAAGTGATAACCTTTTACCTCAGGATAATAGTTTGCAAGCGCTTTCGATAAGATATTCGGCACCTTTGTATATGGTAGAAAGCTTTGCCTGTGATTACGGAGTCGATACTGCTATCAGTCTTTTAGAGGAAAGTCTGAAGTCAGCACCTTTTACCTTAAAGGTAAATACCCTCAGAACAGACCGAGAAGCTCTGAAAGCGGAGCTTGAAAAGGAAAAGATTAGGTCAAATTTCGGAAATATAGATACAAGTCTTATTTTAGAGAAGGGAATTGACCTCAAGAAAAATGAATTTTTCAAAAAAGGTTATTTTCATATAGAGGATGAAGCCTCGCAAAGAGCAATTTCGGTTTTAAACCCACGAGAAAATGAGCGAATACTTGATATTTGTGCGGCGCCGGGCGGTAAGACCTTTACAATGGCAGAGAATATGCAAAACAAAGGCGAAATTGTCGCTTGTGATTTATATTCTCACAGAGTCGCTCTGATAGAAGAAGGGGCTAAAAGACTCGGAATTGATATTATAAAGACAAAAGTTTGTGATGCTACTGTTTATGATGACTCTTTAGGAAGCTTTGATGCTGTTCTTTGTGATGTTCCTTGCTCGGGATTTGGTGTTATCAGAAGAAAACCTGATATAAAGTATAAGGATATCACAGATTTTAAGGAGCTTGAGTCTATTCAAAAAGCAATACTTCAAAATGCGGTGAAATACCTTGAAAAAGGTGGAAGAATACTCTATTCCACCTGCACTTTGAGAAAATTAGAAAACGAAATGATAGTAAATTCGTTTTTAAGTGAAAATAAGGGCTTTAATCTTTTAGAGGAAAAAACTCTTATGCCACATATAGATAAAACAGATGGCTTTTATTACGCACTAATTCAAAAAGCTAACTAAAAGGAGGAAAAACCTTTTTGCCAAAAACCGATATTAAGTCTATGACTGTAGTCGAGATTGAGGAAATGCTTAAAAGCCTTAATCAACCAAAATTCAGGGCAAAGCAGATTTTTGATTGGCTACAGCAAGGCATAGAGAGCTTTGAGGATATGACCAATATTCCAAAATCTTTACGCTGTGCTTTGGAGGAAAGCTGTTACATTGCAAATGTCACGATAGAAAAACGGCTTGAGTCTAAAATTGACGGTACAGTAAAATATCTTTTCAAGCTTTTTGATGGAGAATATATCGAAAGCGTTTTTATGAAGTATGAACACGGGTTTACAGTTTGTATCTCGACCCAAGTCGGTTGCCGAATGGGATGCAGCTTTTGTGCATCGGGACTTAATGGCTTGAAACGCAATCTTACCGCTTCGGAAATGCTGTCGCAGATAATGGCAGCCGGTAAGGACAACGGTGTCAGAATTTCCAATGTTGTTATGATGGGAATGGGCGAGCCGCTTGATAATTTCGAAAATTCTGTAAGGTTTTTGGAGCTTGTATCCTATGACAAGGGACTCGGAATCGGGATGAGACATATTTCTCTTTCGACTTCGGGTGTGGTTACAGGAATTGAAAAGCTTAAAGAGTTCAATCTTCCTATTACACTTTCAATTTCACTTCACGCACCAAATGATGAAATTAGAAGCTCGATGATGAAGGTCAACAAAAGCTGGAACATCGAAGCACTCCTTAATGCTTGCAAGGAATACCAAAAGGTGACAACCAGGCGCATTTCTTTCGAATATGCCCTGATAGAAGATGTAAATGATAGTGAAAAGTGTGCTGATGAGTTGGCAAAAAGGCTCAAAGGTATTATGTGTCACGTAAATCTTATACCTGCCAACCCGGTTAAAGAAAATACTTTCAAAAAACCGGACAAAAACAGAATATTAAAATTCAGGCAAATGCTTGAACAAAGGGGAATAAATGCTACAATAAGGCGAACCTTGGGAGCGGATATTGATGCTTCCTGCGGTCAGCTTCGTAGCAGGATAGAAGGTGAAAAAAGTGCAAATATTCAGTAAAACGGATAAGGGTATCAAAAGGCATACCAACCAAGATGTTTTTGTCGCTGCCGAGCTTGAAAACGGTGCAGCCTTCGCAATAGTATGCGATGGTATGGGCGGTGCAAATGCCGGAAATATCGCAAGTGAAACAGCAGTCAAAACAATTTCCGAGTATATTATCCACTCCTACAGAGTGAATATGGATTCTGTGGATATTGAAAAAATGCTCAAAAATGCTACCCAAAGTGCGAATATTGAAGTTTACGATATGGCACTTTCGGATGAGAGTCTTTTTGGAATGGGAACAACGGTTGTTGTCACACTCATAAAGGATGATTTTGCGGTTATCGCACACGTAGGTGATAGCAGGGCATATCTTATGAAGAACGATTTGACACAGCTCACACGTGACCACTCGGTTGTTCAGTCCTTGGTCGAGACGGGAAAAATCACTTCGAGTGAAGCAAAGGTTCATCCAAGAAAAAATGTTATTACAAGAGCTTTGGGTGCCGAGGAAAATGTTATGCCCGATATAAGCACTATTGCAATCGAAAAGGGCGATTTGATTTTACTTTGCACAGACGGTCTGACATCTTATGCTACAGAGGAAGATATAAAAGCTACCCTTTCGGAATTTGATTCTTCGGTGGCTGACAGACTGATTAGTTTAGCTAACAATGGCGGTGGCGGAGATAATATCACCGTTGTAGTTCTCAAAAACGAGTAATAACAGAAAGGAAATTTTGTTATGGATAAATTTGTCGGAAAACGAATAGATGGCAGATATGAAATACAGGAGATTATCGGTGTTGGCGGTATGGCTGTGGTTTACAAGGCCAGAGATAACCAAGAAAACCGAACTGTCGCTGTCAAAATACTAAAAGAAGAGTTTACTTCAAATGAAGAATTTTTGCGCCGCTTTAAAAATGAGTCAAAAGCTATTGCAATGCTTTCTCATCCTAATATCGTAAATGTTTATGATGTAAGCTTTGGCGACCTTATTCAGTATATTGTAATGGAGTATATTGATGGTATTACTTTGAAAGAATATATTGAGAGACAAGGCAGTCTCCGTTGGAATGATGCAGTTCATTTTACTGTTCAAATATTAAAAGGTCTTCAACACGCTCACGATAAAGGAATTGTGCATAGAGATGTAAAACCACAAAATATTATGGTTCTTCCCGATGGCACGATAAAGGTTACCGACTTTGGTATAGCACGTTTTGCACGCAGCGACCAAAGAACAATTACCGATAAAGCAATAGGCTCTGTACATTACATCAGCCCCGAACAAGCAAGAGGGGAAAAGACTGATGAAAAGACAGATGTTTATTCTGTAGGCGTAATGCTTTATGAAATGCTTACAGGAAAGCTTCCTTTTCAGGCTGACAGTGCGGTTTCTGTTGCTATTATGCAGCTTCAGCGTGACCCACAGCTTCCCAGTGAAATTAACAGCTCAATACCGCTTGGTCTTGAGCAAATCACAATGCACGCAATGCAAAAAACGGTTGAAAGGCGTTATCAGTCGGCGGCCGAAATGCTTTGTGATTTAGTGTCTTTCAGAAAAGACCCGGCCCTTACCTTTGAATACAGCTATTTTGTTGATGACTCTCCCACACGTTATGTTGGCGATATTCCCGTAGTTACTCCTGCAGATGCTACCGATAATGAGGAAGAAAGTGCCGAGGAAGAAACGAAGCAAAAGAGCTTTATGATTCCGGTTTTAGCAGGTGTTGCAACAACACTTGTTATAGTTCTGATTGTTCTTGCTATTATTTTCTTGCCAAAATTGTTTTCATCGACTCCCGAAGAGTTTGAATGTAAAAACTTTGTCGGTATGAGTTGGACCGAGGAAATTGACAATAGCGACTATGAAGAGCTTTATGATTTCGAGGTTAAATGGGAAGTAAATAATGATTATGAATATGGTGAGATTTTTAAGCAGTCTATAACTCCGGGCTCCAAGGTTAAAGAAGGAGTAAAAATCACCATTCATGTAAGTCTCGGTCAAGATACGATAAAGGTTGCTAATTATGAAGGAAAGCCTTATCTTGAAGCAAAGAAGGCTTTGGAATTAGATGGCTTTAAGGTTACTGTTAAGGAAATAGAGGATGATGATTTTGAACCCGGAACGGTAATCAGAACAGACCCTGCCGCAAATACCACAGTAGCAAAGGGTAGCGAAATCACTATCTATGTAGCAGATAGTGGAAGTGGCAAAAAAATTGAGGTTCCCGATGTTAGAAATTTCCCGAAAGATGCTGCTTTGGAGGAACTCAAAAAATTTGAAGTCGTGATTGAAGAGGTTTATCTTGATTTATCAAATTCACAACAGCCATTAGGTTATGTTGTTAAGCAGGATAATGTAGGTAAAGAATTGCCCGAAGGCTCAAGTATTAAAATTTATGTTGCTATTGGCTATGAGTTTGATTTTGCTGTTGATTTATCAATGGTAGAAGGCATCGACCCAACTCTTTTATATAAAGTAAAGCTTTTGCAAGGTGGTTCAACCGTCACAGGTTTTGGCGGTGAGGTTTTGGGCGACAAGACCTATACATTTACTAATGTCAAAACAAAGAGCAGAAATACTACCTATTCGATTTATGTTGAGGGAATTGGTGAAATTTGCACCGTAACTGCAACTGCAGGCGACTATGAACCGGTCGTAACCTATAAATAGTATGAAGGGCAGAATTATTAAAGCGTTATCCGGCTTTTATTATGTAGTGTGTGACAGTCAGATTTTCGAATGTAAGGCACGGGGAAACTTCCGTAAAATCGGGGTTTCCCCAAAGGTAGGCGACAATGTCTTGTTCGAAAAAACAGCAGATGACAAAGGCATTGTTAATGAAATTTTGCCCAGAAAGAACTGTCTTACAAGACCGCCTGTTGCGAATATTGATAAGTTGTTTATAATGTCGGCTTTTTCCAATCCTGAACCTAACACCTATCTTATTGATAAAATGACCGTCATTGCAAACTTCAATAATATCGAGCCGATTATAGTTTTCAATAAATGTGATATGGGCTCGTTTGAGGATATACGCTCTATTTATCAAAATGCAGGCTTTAAAACCTTTGTGATTTCGGCAAAGGAAGCCTTGGGTATCGAAGAACTAAAGCCGGAGATGAAGGACTGCGTTTCGGTGTTTACCGGAAATTCGGGTGTCGGAAAGTCAAGTGTTTTAAATGCAATTTTCGGGAATGATGATATTGAGACCGGAATTGTCAGCGAAAAGTTAGGCAGAGGAAAGCATACTACTCGCCATACTGAGCTTTACGAACTGCCTTTTGGCGGATATATTGCCGACACACCCGGGTTTTCTTCTTTGGAGCTCGACATTAAAAACTTTGAGCTCAAAGAAAATTTAAGCTCATGTTTTTCTGATTTCAAAGAATATTTAGGTGAGTGTAGGTTTACCTCTTGCACTCACACAAAAGAAAAAGGTTGTGCCGTGCTTGAAGCGGTGCAGAATTGCAAAATCGAAAAAACCAGACACGAATCTTATTGTCAGCTTTTCCAAGAATTGAAGGATTTGAAGTTTTGGGAAGTAAACAAAAAAATGCGGTAACCTTTTTTTGTGTTTTTAATATAATGTATTAAAGGCACAAAAAGGAGGACCTATATGCGAAAACCGTGTGGCTTTAATAAGGGTGTATTAGCGCTCACATTTGCAAGTGGGTTGCTCATAAGTTGTTTTTGCCCGCCGAGATTTTTAATAGCGGTTTTAGGAATTTGGGTGATAATACTTTGTTTGCCTTGCTCCAAATATAAATAGAGGAGAAGCGATATGAAAGTAGTCCTTGTTAAAAGTCCAAAATTTTTAAGCAGTATTTTAAGAATGATATTTAAAATTAAAAAACAAACAGTAGAATAAAATACATAAAATCCCCTGCTCAAATTTGAGCAGGGGATTTTTAAAGCTATTATAATTTCTTACCAAGTGTCATATTCATCTGTTTCAGAAAAATCATAAACATCTTCGTAGTCACTGTAATCGTCATAATAATCACTGTAATCGTCATAAATATAGTCGCTGTAGGTATCGTATGAAGGATAGCTGGGAACTAACATTTCAGATATCAAATCGTAAATTTCATCCGGTATGCCTGCATCCTCAAGCTTTTCGAGAATCTTATTTAAATCAATGGATTCTGCTAATTCTGCCATAGCCTCATCATCGTTAACATCAACAGCATCCTTTGGAACGCTGATGTTATCAGCTTTATCGCTATTTACTACAGTAACATTAAAGCCTAACAATATTGTGTCAGAGGAACCGAGAAGGTTAAGCTTTATTTCACACTTATTGTCTTCAGGGTGTTTAACATCAAGCTCGATTACGGGATTTAAGAGCTTAAAAACAGAGGCAGCTTCAGAATCGAGCATATCAATACCATCCTCTGTTAATGAAAGCTTGATATTGCCCGCAAACTTTCCTTTTTCTGCAAGTTTTACATCGTAATTAGAAATTTTAAGCTCAACGAGCTCCTTACCGCTCGTTTCGAGAGCAAATTTACCTGAAAGCAAGTCATCCTCAACGCTTCCTTTACCTGCGAGTATAACCTCATTAAAGAAGTTGATTTCAGCTGCAACCTCATCACCATCTACTGCAGTTGCAAAGAAAACGGTTTGGTCTTCTGCTTCAATTTCGAAACCGATAATCTCGTGAGAGGAATTTACAAACTCTGTGATTTCTGCAAGTGTAATATCCTCTGCCTCGTAGTCACCGAGTTCATCTAATGCTTCATCAATAGCATCGCTAAATGCGCCATAAGCATCTTCATCAGTATCGAGAGCCTTTTCCATATCCTTAATTACTGCTTTGATAGTCTCATCATCTTGAGCTTCTTTTAAAACGGCCTTTGCCATATCTGTTGCTAATTCATCGGTGAGTTCAAAAGAAAGGCTTGTGCAGTTTTGCTCGACACCTTCAATTTTTATGGTGTAGCTGTCCTTATCAACTTCCTCAACACATTCAAATACAATGTTGGTGTATTTCGTGATAAGCTCTTGCATATCATCATCTTCGGGCAAAGTAGCAAAAGCTTCATTTAAAATATCAAATGATACATCCATATCACTTGTGTCAAGCTCAGCCTTCATATAAGAATCGATAATTTCGGGAACTGTGAAATAAATTGATTCACTTCCTGCATCGATAATGGTTTCGAGAGATAGCACTTCTTTATTTGAAAGATTGAGCGCAACATCGGCACCGATTTTTTCGCTTTTAGAATTTAGAGTTGCAACAAATTCAGCATCATTTATTACATCTAAAACTTCACTATCAAGACCTATCGTTCCGCCAAGGCTTTCATCAACGGTCATACCCATAGAAACGGTTGTTTTAACTTCATTTGTTTCGCCTTTGATTGCGGAATAGTAGTTATCAACAAAGTTTTCGCTCATTTCATCGATTGCCTTTGATTGAACAAAGCGGAAGTAGGATTCGCCAGAGCCTACCCATTTCAAAAGAGTACCCCAAATTGTTGAGATATTCAAAATAATTACTGCAACAAGTGCCAAAGCTACAACAGGAAGACCTATTTTAGCCCAAATAGGCATACCTCTTTTTTTCTTTTTACCCAAATATTCATCGGAAGAAAAATCATCCATTGGGATATTTTCCTCAACAGGTGCAACATCTTCAGCAACAGGTGTTGCTTGAGATTGCTCGGAAGGCTCATTTACAGGAGCTCCGCAAGCGCCGCAAAAGGTTGAACCCTCTTCAATTTGGTTACCACATTTTTCACAAAATAGCATAACGTTGTTTCAGTATATAAAATATACTGTCTCCTTTCCTTAACTTGTTATAATGATTATATCATCTAATAATAAAAAATGCAATAGAGATAAAAAAACAGTACCATATTTTTTTAGGTACTGTCTTTTGTCTTATATTATTATCTGTCTTCCATTTTAATATAATCTCTGTGAGCTTGCACCGCCATATAAGCGGGGCGGATAATTTTACCTGCATTGTTGATTTCTTCAATGCGGTGAGCCGACCAGCCCGCTATTCGAGCGATTGCAAAAATCGGAGTAAAGAGTTCACGAGGAAGCCCCAGCATATCGTAAACAAAGCCACTGTAAAAATCAACATTAGCACTAACACCTTTATACATTTTACGTTGCTTTGCAATAGCAGCAGGTGCTAATTCCTCAACCAAGTTATAAAGCTCAAATTCGTTTGTGAGTCCCTTTTCTTCCGAAAGACTCTTTACATACTTTTTAAATATACGAGCTCGTGGGTCGGAAACAGAGTAAATTGCGTGACCGATACCGTATATCAGCCCTGCGTTATCATAAGCCTCTTTGCGAAGAATTTTTGAAAGATACTCAAATACTTCTTCTTTGTCAGTCCAATCCTTAACATTTTCCTTGATGTTATCAAACATACCTGAAACCTTGATGTTAGCTCCTCCGTGCTTTGGACCTTTAAGAGAGCCGAGCGCTGCCGAAATAGCGGCATAGCTATCAGTTCCCGAAGAGGAAACAACGTGTGTGGTGAAGGTTGAGTTGTTACCGCCACCGTGTTCGGCGTGGAGAATAAGAGCCATATCAAGCACTTTTGCTTCAAGCTCGGTATATTTTCCATCAATACGGAGCATATAAAGAATATTCTCCGCAGTAGAAAGCTTGGGGTCGGGTTCGTGAATAAAAAAGCTGTTGCTTTTCTTTGTATGATAATTATAAGCGTGATATCCGTAAACCGCAAGCTGTGGCAAGCGTGCAATAAGCTGTAAGCACTGGCGCAAAAGATTTGGGATAGAAGTGTCATCGGGGTTAGGGTCATAGGAATAGAGGGTTAAAACACTTCGAGCAAGGGAGTTCATCAAGTCTGTAGATGAAGCCTTCATAATAATATCACGGACAAAGTTGTCGGGTAACGGTCTGTATGAGAACAGAATGTTTTTAAATTCCTCTAACTCCTGTTTTGTCGGTAATTGACCGAAAAGAAGGAGATAGATTATTTCCTCAAAGCCAAAACGGTTGTCAGTTTTGAGACCTTCTACCAAATCCTCTACAGCATAGCCTCTGTAATAAAGCTCGCCCTCACAAGGGATAGCTTCTCCATCAATTATTTTCTTTGAAATGACATCGGAAATTTCGGTAAGTCCTGTAAGCACGCCCTTACCGTTTAAATCACGAAGACCTCGGTTTACTTTGTGTTCGATATAAAGTGCGGGGTCGATTTTTGAATTGGTTATACATTTGTTACAGTAATTTTCAATTTCGGGTGTAATATCGTTTCTTAAATTGTTACGACTCATATTATCACTCTTTTCTGTTTGGAATTTTTATAAATTAAAGAATACGTTTTCTTAAATCTTCGGGTGAGTACGGGGAGATATAGGCGGGGGCTACATCAAAAACTGTTTTGCAACCGTAAATGCCATCTTTACTCATTTTATAAGCCGCACGGGCATAACACACAAGCACCGAAGAAGTAAATTCAGGATTTGAGTCAAGAGTTAATTTGTATTCAATAATGTGGGTATTTTCTTCATTTAGACCTGTTTTTCCGCTTCTTATCACCATACCACCGTGAGGAATACCGCTGTGATTTTGTTTCATTTCCTCCATCGAAATAAAATGAACGGTTGTAATATAATCTGCAAAGTAATTAGGCATTGTGACAATTTCTTTTTCTATTCTTTCTTTGTCGGCGCCATCTTCTACTACTACAAAGCATTCTCTTGTGTGCTTGTCACTTGTAGAAAGGACAGGATTTTCACCTCGGCGGACACTTTGCACTGCCGAGTCAACGGGAATAGTATATTGTCTGGCATCAACAACGCCTTCAATTCTTCTTATTGCATCGGAGTGTCCTTGGCTGACACCTTTACCCCAAAAGGTGTAATCATTGCCACAGGGTAGAATTGCTTCGGCTAAAAGTCGGTTAAGAGAGAACATACCCGGGTCCCAACCTACCGAAATCATAGCAATTTTCTTACCTTTTTTAGCGGAATTATCAACATTTTGGAAATGCTCGGGGATTTTTGCGTGTGTATCAAAGCTGTCTATTACGTTAAAATGTTCAGCAAGGTAAGGTGTCTGAACGGGCAAATCGGTTGCTGAACCGCCACAGATAATAAGTGTGTCGATATTATCTTTGTGGTCTAAAATATTATCAATATGGAAAACAGGAGCACCGGTCAAGGTTTTAACCGTTTCGGGAGCACGTCTCGTGAAAATTCCGTAAAGCTCCATATCACTATTTTGCTTTACTGCACACTCTACTCCACGACCTAAATTTCCGTAACCTGCGATTGCAATTTTGATTTTCATAACATTACCTCGTTGAACAAACTAAAAATAATAATTTATTATACCACTTTTATCCACTTTTTTCAATTATTTTATTTCAAAAAATTATTCAGATAATTTAAAACCCGCTTTTTGTCTGCAGACCAAAGGGGAGCAATCAAGTTTTTTTTATCGCCATCACCCGTAATTCTGTGAACAGTGACATTTTTCGGCAATATTTGGGTACACTTTTTCAGCCTTTCGGCATATTCTTCGAGTGATAAGGCATCAAAAACCCGAGCTTTATATTCTTTTTCAAGGTCGGTGCCTTTTAGCACGTGCAAAAGGTGAAATTTCACACCATCTGTACCTGCCTTCACTGCAAATTCGGTAGTCTTTACAGCATCCTCCTCAGTTTCAAAAGGAATGCCGATTATGATATGGGTTACTACCTCAATATCGGCTTCTTTAAGGCGTTTTACTGCATCAAGATATACCTCGTTTTTATATCCTCGCCTTATATATTCGGCGCTGTTTTCGTTAGAGGTTTGAAGACCTAACTCTATTGTTACAGGTTTTATTTGATTTATTTTTTTAAGCAAAGCCACAGTTTTATCCGGCAAACAGTCGGGTCTCGTTGCAATAGAGAGCCCTACTATATATTCGGGAGAAATCGCTTCTAAATACAATTTTTCAAGGGCTTCTGTCGGAGCGTATGTGTTGGTAAAAGATTGGAAATATGCAATATATTTTCCACTTTTGTTTTTGTGTTCTACTCTTTTCTTTGCCTTTTCGAGCTTTTCGGTTGCAGAGCCTTTACTTTCGGCGAATTCTCCGCTGCCTTTTTCGGAACAAAAAATGCAACCATTATATCCTACGGTACCATCTCGGTTAGGGCAGGAAAATCCCGCATCGATAGATAATTTATAAACCTTACAGCCGTATTTTTCTAAATTGTGTTCGTTTAGTGTTCTAAACATATAATAACTCCCAAATATGTATTTTTTTGAAATGTAGTATTAAAATTTTATAACAACACCCGAAGGATTTACCTTCGGGTGTTTAATAGACATACATATTTGCGAAGGATTATTCGGTTTGACCTGTTACCTTCAAATAAGTTTCATAAGCTTTTTCCCAATCAGCAGCGTTTTCGGGAGCATAGTGCTTAATGTCGGTAGAAGCAGAGACTACACGGCGTAAATCCTTAAAGTCTTTAATTTCGCCTAAAGCATAGTATGCTACACCGATGTTGCCCATAGCGGTAGCCTCTGTGGGTCCGGCTTTTACCTCGGCATTACAAGCCGAAGCAGTCATCTTGCAAAGCAGGGTGTCTTTAATACCGCCGCCTAACATATTGATACTGTTATATTTGTTACCATTTAAGCGGTTAAGCATATTGAAGGTATATTTATATTTCATTGCAATACTTTGGTAGATAGTACGCATAATTTCGCCACGAGTTTGGGGCACATATTGACCTGTCTTTTTGCAGTATTCGCAAACACGCTTTGGCAAGTTTCCTGCAGTTTCAAAGCTACTGTCATCAACATCGATAAAGGATTTAAATGGTTCAGCAGCTAAAGCCTCTTGCTCGAGTGTGGCAAAGCTCAAATCCTCGCCTTCACGCTTCCATTGGCGGCGTGATTCTTGTATGAGCCAAAGTCCCATAATATTTTTAAGGAAACGAACGGTGTCCTTAAAACCACCCTCGTTTGTAAAGTTAAGCTTTGCAATTTCATCGCTGATAATCGGCTTGTCGTTTTCAATACCGAAAAGGCTCCAAGTACCACAGCTGATGTAAACAAAGCCATCGTCAGTTGCAGGAGTAGCTGCAACCGCAGAAGCGGTGTCGTGCTCTGCTACTGCAATTACGGGAACCTTTTTACAACCAAGCTCCTCACAAATTTCATCCGAAAGCATACCGCAAATTTCGCCTGATTTAATAATTTCGGGGAAAATTGATTTAGGAAGACCTAATTTTTCAATAAGTGCAAAATCCCAATCCTTTTTGTTGGGGTCATAAAGGTTTGTGGTTGAAGCGATACTTGCTTCTGAACGCATTTCTCCTGTAAGCATATAAGCAAAAAGGTCGGGAATGAGAAGCAGTTTTTCTGCGCTTTCGAGTGCCTCCGATTCGTTATATTTTAAGTACATAAGCTGATAGAGGGTGTTAATTCTCATAAACTGTGTACCTGTGTGCATATAGATGTCATCCTTGGATATTTCATCAAATACCTTTTCGGGAATACCCTCTGTACGCAAGTCTCTGTAATGAACGGGATTGGAAATAAGCTTTCCGTGCTTGTCTATAAGGCCAAAGTCAACGCCCCAGGTGTCAATACCTATCGCATCAAAACCACCTTGGTTAACAGCCTTTGTGATACTTGTTTTGATTTCAAAGAAAAGTCTTAAAATATCCCAATACATTGTGCCGCCTACAATAACGGTATCGTTACTGAAACGGTGAATTTCCTGCATTGAAATTTTTTCGCCATCAAATGAAGCGAGCATTGCTCTGCCGCTTGAAGCACCAAAGTCAAAAGAAAGAACCTTTTTCATAGTAATTCTCCTGTCAAAAAATAATTAACATAAAAATTTTAACACATTTTAGATTGTTCTGCAATAGTATTTATTTAATAAAACTTGTAATTATTTTCTGTTTACATTATACTAAATATAATCTGTTTTGCGAGGTGAGACTATGGAAAGAGAACTTTGGCAATATTTGAAGGAAACCCGAAAACCGATTTTGCTTTACGGTATGGGTAACGGTGCCGATAAAATTATAAATGTTTTAGAGGAATACGGTATTCAATTTCAAGGTGTTTTTGCTTCTGATGGATTTGTAAGGAATAAATATTTCCATCAAAAAAAGCTCATTTCTTATAGTGAGGCAAAGGAACAATTCGGTGATATGATAGTGCTTTTGTGCTTTGGAAGTGCAAGAGATGATGTAAGGCAAAATGTCCTTAAAATAGCGAGCGAGCAGGAGCTCTACGCTCCCGAAGTGCCTGTAGTCGGTGGCGGGCTTTTTGATTTAGATTACTATAATCGAAACAAAGCTGATTTCGACAAGATTTATAACAGACTTGCCGATGATTTGTCAAAAAAGACCTTTTTAAATATAATAGAGTATAAAATAAGCGGAAAAATCGAATATCTGCTCGATTGCGAGGTCGATGAAAACGAGCCTTATGAGACGTTTTTGCACCTGTCGGAAAATGAAAGCTTTTTAGACCTCGGAGCATATACGGGTGATACCGTATCCGATTTTGTAAACAGGGTAGGGGACTACAACGAAATAATTGCAGTTGAGCCCGATGTTAAAAATTTCAAAAAGCTATCGCTTAATACTCAAAATTTAAAGAATATTACCCTTTATAATGCGGGAATATCCGATAGCGTAAAACGTGATGTGTTTTCGATGTGCGGCGGTAGAAATTCCACAAGCAGTAAGGGTAAAACCGAAATCGAGTTTTTGTCGGTTGACAAAATTTGCAAAGATAAAAATGTGACATATATTAAAATGGATGTCGAGGGTGAGGAAGAAAACACAATTTTTGGGGCAAGGGAAACTATACAAAAATCCAAGCCGAAAATGCTTGTGTCTGCTTATCACAAGACCGATGATTTTTTAAAGTTGCCAAAGGCGGTTTTAGATATTCGTGAGGATTATAAAATCTATGTAAGGCACTTTAAGTCCTTGCCCGCTTGGGACACGAATTTTTATTTTGTATAAATTAATAAGGGGAGAAAATGTTGAATTTTCTCCCCTTAATTTTTTTGCAAAAAACACTTGACTATTATTTTCAGTTGTGGTATTATATTTTTTGTTCAAATGCGGGTGTAGTTCAATGGCTAGAATCCCAGCCTTCCAAGCTGGTCGTGTGGGTTCGATTCCCATCACCCGCTCCAAAATAAGATCCGTTCTCGAAAGAGGGCGGATTTTATTTTGTATTATTCATTTTATAAGAACGAATTTTCAATGAATAATGAAGCCGCTTGCGCTGATGAATGATTAATAATGAATAATTTCGGTGTCGGCTTTGCCGACGGATATATAACGAATAAAAATTGTCATTGTGAATTTGTAGGGACTTACCGTCCTCGACTGTCCGATAATCAGTTTGCAATGACTTTTAATTTTATATGATACAAACGGAACAAAAAGGGAGTAAAAACAGAAACTCGTATCAAATGTTTTTTCGCTCGCAAAGCATATAAGTGCTTGACATAAACGCTATAAAATGTTAATATATTGTTAACAAAAATATTTTTTCAATGGAGGATTTTCAAATGAGTAAATTTTGTATGAATTGCGGCACTCAACTTGCTGATGATGTGGCGTTTTGTCATGTTTGCGGCGCTGTTGCTGATGCTCAGGCAGCACCTCAGGCAGAACCGCAACAAACTTATGCACAGCCTCAACAGACTTACGCACAATCCCAACAAACATACACACAGCCTCAACAAACATACACACAGCCTCAACAGACTTACACACAACCTCAACAAACATACACACAGCCTTATGCACAGCCCGCTCCTGCACCTGTTCCCGCTAAAGGCTTTGCTATTGCAGGTATGGTTTGTGGCATAGTATCATTCTTTATTTTGCCTTTGGTTTTAGGTGCTTTAGGTATTATTTTCGGCGCATTAGCTCGCTATAAGGGCAACAGAAGCGGTATGGCTACTGCAGGTATTGTTTGCGGTGTTATTGGTATTGCATTGTGGCTTATAATGCTTGTTGCTTGTGCAGGTACATACGCTAGCTTTCTTGCAATTTGATTTTAACAATTAAATTTGTTTCCGATTTGTGCTCGCAAGGAGTTAACCTCCTTGCGAGGTTTTTAATTAGGTAATATAAAAAGGAAGTGAGGATATTTCCCCACTTCCTTTTTTTGCGTAAAAATTACTTCATACTATTTTCGTATGATTCAATCATTTTCTTAAAAGTGTGTCCCGTACTGCCAATATCTACAATACCATCATCAGAAGCCTCGTTTTCATCGGCTTTTTCGGCATTTTTAATAGATCTATGGCGTTTTCGCAAGGTGGACAAATGTTTCTCAACCGTCTCCCCAGAGAAAATTTTCACAGAAATTTCAACGGTGCCTTCTTCGATAGGAGTTACATAAATCTTGTCAATATATCTGTTTATAAACGCAGAGTCAATCATATTCTGACTTGCTTCAGTTTCAGCTTTAAGCAAAATATTATGGATCTCTTCAATCTTTTGCTTATATTCGGAGCGTGAGTTGATTTCATATTCAATTTCTTGAATAGCTGAGTAAACTTCCGCAGATTCGTCAGTAATCTGTTTATTCATCTCAACAAAATCTCGGTCACTGATTTGCCCTGCAATATTGTACTCAAGCAACTTTGATTTTTTCTTCCCAAGAAAATCAAGTCGGTCTTTTAGTTTTTGCAGTTCACCCGATGAACTATCTTTTGCTAAAACCTCTGCATATATATTTGTGTATTCTTCAATAATTAGCTTTGCATCTTCGGCGGTGTCCTTAAATACCTCATAAAGAACTTCTTTGATTTCTTCCTCGTAAATGGTGAAAGAGGGACAAGAATCCGTTCCGTTATTGATTTTACCGCTGCATATCCAACGGGATAACACATTGCCTTTGCGGTCTTTACTATCTTTGCGGTAGTAGAGCTTTCCGCAATGAGTGCAGTACATTTTACCGGTCAACAGATTTGGGTGGTTGCAAAGATTTTGTCTGTTCTTAACATCACGGCTACGCCTTCTGAGAACAGCATTGGCTTTTTCCCAAAGTTCTTCATCAACAATAGCAGGAACAATTTCGCCGGTTTCGTCCTTAAACATAACCCATTCCTCAGGAGGTAAGAACTTTTGCTTCTTGGTGAACATATCAATGATTTTCACCTTGTTACCTACATAATAACCCTTATATTTAGGGTTAGAAATGGTGTTAGACATTGTGCTATGACATATGCGCTTACCGTTGTTGTTGCGGTAGCCCTTGCTCCAGAACATATCCTCAATCTGCTTCATACTATATTTGTCTGTAGCATAGAGAGTGAATAATTCTCGCACCATCTCTGCTTCTTTTTCATCAATAACCAACCTTTTGTTGTCTTTGCGATAGCCGAAAATACGGCTGTTACCAAGGACAACATTTTTCTTTATGGCTTCCTGATGACCAAATTTAATACGGCTTGACAGCTTACGCAATTCATCCTGAGCAATACCTGACATAATGGTTAATCGAAGTTCGCTATCTTCATCAAGGGTATTGATGTTATCGTTCTGAAAGAACACACCTACACCATAGGAAAGAAGGTCACGAGTGTATTGAATACTGTCAAGTGTATTACGGGCAAAACGGGTGATTTCTTTTGTGATAACAAGGTCAAAAAGACCTGCTTTTGCATCGCTAATCATATTGTGAAAGTTCTCACGCTTTTTGGTGCTCATACCCGAAAGACCTTCGTCTATATATCCCTCAACAAATTCCCAGTTAGCGTTTTTCTTTATAAAATTGCGGTAATAGGATATTTGGTTGTCAAGAGAGTTCAACTGCTCGTCCTTTTCGGAAGATACACGGGCATAAAAGGTAACACGCATGGGTATTTCATATATACTTTTTGTTCTCATTAACTGACGGACAGAATGTACATCCATAATTTAAAGTTCTCCTTGTGTTGTTCATTGTCAAATTACGATATTATATTACCATAACCGAAAATAAAAATCAATAGCTTTAACATTATTTCATTATACCAAAAGAAAAATGTGTAAAATATAGCAAATTATTGTCGGAAAAATGTGTAAAATCCGTATTGAAATGACCGGAATTTTGTGATATACTATATTCACAATAAACTGAGGTGGTGTTTTTTTGTCACGACTTACACGAAAAATAGATGCTTTTTTGATTGATTGGAAAAACAGTGAGGAAAGATTTCCGCTAATTGTGAAGGGTGCGCGTCAAATAGGTAAAACCGAAGCAATAAATAATTTTGCAAAGAAAAATTATAAATCAGTGGTTGAAATCAATTTTGTTTTGCAAAAGCAGTTTAAGGATATTTTTGACGATGGCTTTGAAGTGGATACTATCCTTAAAAACATTTCACTTAAAAATCCCGATTTTGAATTCCCTGTGGGTGAAACACTAATTTTCTTTGATGAAATACAAGATTGCATCAACTGTGCCACAAGTCTCAAAGCCTTTAAGCTGGATGGCAGATATGATGTTATTTGCTCCGGCTCACTAATGGGTATCAATTATAATGAAATCGAATCGAATAGTGTTGGCTATAAAGAGGATTATGAAATGTATTCTCTCGATTTTGAGGAATATCTTTGGGCAAAGGGCTACAAAGAAGAACAAATTGAAGCGCTTTATCAAAAACTGCTTACGACAACTCCACTTTCAAATGTGGAATATGATGTTATGCTTGAAAATTTTAGAGAGTATATGGTGCTTGGCGGTATGCCTGCCGTTGTGTTTACTTTTATAACGCAGAAGAATTTTAGTGGTACTCTCAAGCTACAAAAGCAGCTCCTTCTTGATTACGAGGAAGATATTACAAAATATGCACATGGTCTCGACAAGGGTAAAATTCTTGATATTTATAGAAAAATTCCTGTTTTTCTTGGCAAGGATAATAAGAAATTTCAAATTTCTAAGGTTAGAAATGGTGCTCGCAACCGAGACTATGTCGGTACGGTTGAATGGCTTAACAATGCAGGTATTATAAATGTATGCTATTGTATGTCCTCGCCCGAACTGCCACTCAAGGGAAATTATAACCCTGATAATTATAAAATCTATTATCGTGATACAGGTTTACTTGTCGGCTCGCTTGATGAGGAGGTACAAGAGGACCTTCGCAATAATAAAAACTTTAACACATATAAGGGCGCTCTTTATGAAAATATTGTCGCTGATATGCTTGTAAAACAGGGATATAATCTTTATTTTTATCGTAATGAAAAAGGCACGATAGAAATGGATTTTTTTGTTCGGGATGCAGAATTTCTTATTCCTGTTGAGGTTAAAGCAAATGATGCATCAACACCCTCGCTTAATTCTCTTATTGGAAAAGAAACCTATGAGGATATAAAATATGGTATTAAACTCGCAAACAAAAACATAGGATTTAACGGAAAGTTTTATACCATTCCGTATTTTCTCGCCTTTATGCTGAAAAGATTTTTGAGCGAAAAATAGTATAATTCCAAAGAAATTTTTCGCAAAAAACAAGATAAAAAGGCATTAAAATTTTTATAAAAAAGAGTCGCATTATGCGACTCTTAATTTTTTGCAAAAAAGCTTAAAACGAAGTGATTGAACGTAAGTTCAACCCGAAAAAATATTAACAGATTGTAAATTTTTCGGGGAAAAGGGGTTATAGGGGTTCCCCCTGAAACGCCTTCTGGAAACGCAAGTGGGACCAGAAGGCAGTGCTTGTTAAGTCACTTTTTGGACCAAAATTTTATTTTTTTAGGTGGGATTATAGTCAAGAAGAAAATCCAATTGAAAAAATTTATTTGCAGTTTGGTTGAATTTTGGACAATCAAAAAGGTAAAATATAGATAGAGTAGAATATCTTTGAAGAGTTAAATGTTCAGAAATTTGCAAATATTAAAATAAGCTCATTTAAGTGTGAGCAGAAAGGAGTCAGTGTGAAGAAAGACAAGAATTCAAAGCTTGAGATTATGACAAGAGAGCTAAGACTCATTTATTATAATAATTATCTTTTGAAAAATGGTGTCATAACAAAACGTGAACACGAAAAAATGAATCTTGCAATAATTTCTAAATGTGGCAAGAGACGACACAGTGAGCTTGGCGAAATTTCATTAGAAGAACGTCTTTTTTCCGCTGGGAGCAAAGGATATAAAAATATAAATTAACAAACAATAAAAGCGAAAGGAAAGATTTAATGTATGAAAACAGAAAAAAATTATGAGGTTAAGTGGTATGCATTTGATTATGAACGTGAACGCATGGAAATGAATGCAAGGAGGCATAAAAAAATATTATCAGCATACATACGTGAGTCGGCTTCGAATTTTTGTGTGCTGGACTATAATTACGATCTTTTGACGGATCATACTGACATGATATCGTATTTGAGGAATTCTCTTAATAACATATTTTTATTTATGCGTAGGAGAAGAGATTATACATCTGTTGAACTTCAACTTGCTTCAAATACCAGAAAAGAGATTTTCGAACTAGAGAAAGAATTTATAAATATAATGTCAGATGATATGGAGAAAAAACGAAAAGTGGTCTCTAAAGAAACCAAAAAAATAGTTGTTAGATATCTTGAGAAAAAAGAAAGGATGGAAATTAAAAATGGAAAATGAATCAAGAAAACAAATTAAATGCCATGTTAGAGAAAGAGAGTATGTAAGTATAAAAAATAATGCCAAAGCGTGTAATAAATCGATGTCTGTATATATTCGTGAAATGGCATTAAATTCAAAAGTAATAAATGTTGATTATCCTGAAATTGAGGCTCATACTCAAGAAATAAAGGCAAAAAGAGAAAACATAGACAGGATGATATATACCATTTTAAAAACAGGTGAGTATGCGCAGGCTAATTTTGAATACATACTTAAACAAATCAAATATATTTATTACAGCGAAAAAAGGTTGGTTGAAAAACTTCCTATGATAAAAGAAGAAAAAACTCGACAGGTTGCAATAGAAGCGAGAAAGATTGCCCGTAACTATATTTCTGAAAATTAGTAATATTCTTGCATTTCGGGCGATTTTAGAACAATATAAACAAAAGGCACGGATTTTTTTATTATAAAAAGTCCGTGCCTTTTTGTGTATTCAGCAAAGGAAAGATATTCTTGATTTTGAAGGGTGAGAAAAATAGGATAAAACGAAAGATAAATAAGAAAAAATAGTTGATTGTCAAACTTTCGATTTATTTTGAGTTCTATATTTTAAAGGTGAAATTTTTTTGGTTTTTCTAAATATATAACCAAAATAACTTTCGGAAGAGAAACCTACGATAAGGGCTATTTGTGTAATAGATTCGGATGTGTTTTCGAGCAGTTCACAAGCCTTATCAATACGAATTCTGTTTAAAAATTCTTTAAAACTCAAAGCAGTAGTTTGGTGGAAAACTCGTGAAAAATGAGAATGACTCATGCAAGCAACAGCTGCACAATCCTCCAATGTTAAAGGCTCAGCATAATTTTCGAGCATATAATCTATTGCGTTTTGAAGGCGGATATCTTTTTTACTTGTTGAGAAGGTTTCTATATTGTTGTTGCGGTTGATTAGTATGAATAATTCTACAAGTATATTTTTTATCGAATCTGCCGAATGAGCGTCTTGGATACTTGTTTCGTGCTTCAGTTTCAGAAGTAGTTTTATTGCTTGTTTGAAAGAATTTTCAGGTAAATTGAAAAAGGGAGTATGTGGTATTTGATTTAAGGATGGAAATTCTTTACAAAGTTCAGACATCATTTTTGGCGTAATATATAGCACATATCGTTCGTAGGGAATATTAAGGTTGATTGTAACTTGATGAGGTACGCTTGGTTTAATCAACATTATTTGATTTGGCTGTATAGTAAAAATTTGTGTAGAAAGAAAGTATTTTCTATTGCCCGAAATAAGAAAGTATAACTCAAAATCGTTATGGTAATGGGCACATGGCATTCCTCGAGGGTCTTCTACATTTGCATATGCAACAGCACACTCGGAATATAAATCATAATCTTTATCAAACTCAGATGTATAGTTCAAAATATCACTCTCCGTCCATTTATTGTATTCTAACATGTACAAGTAAAATATGCAAGGGAAATCATTTTCAAAATTCGCAAAAAAACCATTTTATTTTGTTAAATTTATGCAAAACAAACTTTTTTTGGCAGAACACTCTCAAAAATATGCTATTTTTTTTTGACGCTGATAATAAAAATGATTGATAGTTGATATACAAAAAAAATCGACTGTGGTATGATATGTTTGTGAGTATTGCATAAAGTCTCTAAATATGATTTTTGCATAGGTATTAAGCTGATGAATTTCGGCATTACAATATAAAAATAAAATATTTTTTGGAGGAAAAAATATGAAAAAGTTTATTGCATTTTTATTAGCCATGATTATGGTTTTCTCATGCCTTACAATGGCAGGTTGCTCATCTTCTGAGCAAGCGGGAACAAATTCTGATTCTGCGGGAGCAGGAAAACTTGATTTGTCGGATGTTGATTTAGGAGGCAAAGTTATTACAATTGCTTCTTGGATTGATTTCGACAATTCAAAAGATACATCTACAGTTGCGGTAGAACGCAGAAAATATTTCGCTCAAATCGAAAAAGATCTCAACTGTAAGCTTGAATGGAAAATAGTTGATAAAGAAACTCTTACTAGTCAGCTTATAACAACCGCCTTGGCAAATGATAAGTTTTGTGATATAGCTATTCCGGTTATGTGGAATACTGCATCGATCCTTACAAACAAAGCGTTTGTTGACCTTAATTCGATAAAAAGTATCAACTTATCGGCTGATTACTATGACCAAAATAAGAATGACCTACTTGACATTGGTGGTGTTCAGCGTGCTGCTTCTTGTGGACTTCTTTGCACTCCGGTTTCGGAAACGGCAGCGGTTGTATTTAATAAGCGTATTCTTTCGCAGTGCAAACTTGAAGATCCGTACAAGCTTTATGAAGAAAATAAATGGACTGTTTCTAAACTTCGTGAAATGGCTAAAAAAGCAACAAAAGATTTAGATGGTGTTTCGGGCATGAGTCTTAACGACCAGTATGGTATTACAACTCTTGACCCCAATGCTTTAGCACAAGATATTCTTGCAGCAAATGGTGCGTACACAATAACTAAAACAAAGGGCGCTAACTTCAATTATAATTTTAATGATAAAAAAGTTGTAAATTCTCTTAAATATACGCAAGATTGGTTCTGCAACGATGCAAGTATTCTTATGAATTCAAATCAGGATGCTCAACATGAACAGTTCTCAAGTGGTAAGGCGTTATTTTATATATTCCAACTTAGCTATCTTGAAAAATTCAAGGATATGAAGGACGAATATGGTATAGTACCTTTCCCTCGTGGTGATGATGTAGAGGAATATAAAGGTCTTATGAACTGGAATACTTCTCTTATGGGCATCCCTTCTACCGTGAGTGAAGCTGACCGTGAAGCAGTAGGTTATGTATATGAAGCTCTTGCGTATTATTCAAGAAATGATAATAAAAACAGAACAGAAGAGTTGATAGGCAGATATGTTCGTGATGACAAGAGTGTTGAAATGCTTGAGATAATTGCCGCTACAGGTATTCATACTCCTGACCTTATCATTGCCACACCAAGAATAGAAAATGTAAGCAATGCAATGAATCAAATTATAGGCGGTACTAAAGATATAACAGTAGATATTCCAAAAACAATCGCATCAAATAAGAATGCTCTTCGTAGTGCTTTAAGTCAAGTGAGTGCTACATTGGCTTCTAAATAATTTTTTTATAAGGAGAGATAAGCTTGAAAAGAACAGCGGTATCTGTTTTTCTCGTTTTTTCAATGCTCCTATCTTGTCTTACCGGTTGTGGTAATAAATCAAATACAAGTGTAGGAACAGTTGATTTAGGCGATATAAAACAAAGTAAAAGCTTCACCGCTATTAAATCTAAGTATGATGATGGTCTTGAATTGGGCGTTGTTTCATACGATATCGTGAAAGATTACGGTGCAGATAATAGCGGAAAAACAGATGCTACCGAGGCAATTCTCAATGCGTTATTTCAAGCGCAGATTGATGGTGGCGGTACGGTTTATATACCGGAAGGTAAATATCTCATAACGGATGTTATTTCTGTTCCTACTAATGTTGTTTTACGTGGTGAGTGGCAGTCTCCTGACGATGAAAAAGCAGGAAGTACAGGTACTATTTTGCTTGCTGATAATGATGAAGTTTTTAAATCAGACCCTGTTATTTACCTTAATGAGTCGGGTGGAATACAAAATTTAACCATTATCTATCCAAATCAAAATGTTGCCGAGCCTATCCATTATTATTACTCAATAGAAATTGGATATTATCGTTGCTTTACTATTGAGAACATGACAGTTCTCGGTGCATGGGACGGAATTGCTTTAGGTAACACTAGACAAGGTAATGAAATTTATTACCTTAAGAATGCTTATATTTCTGCATTAAATGTTGGTGTTTATAACGTAAATACTTCCGATACAGGCAGAATGGAAAATGTTCATGTATCACCAGCTTATTGGATGGAAAATACTTTATATCCTATGGATGATGCTGAAAAAGATAAAATTCGCAGTTATTTTAGAGCAAATGCACATGGATTTGAGTTTTACCGCAATGACTGGAGCGTTTCGTACGATATAGAAATTGAAGACCTTAATATAGGCATATATTTCGGAATTTATGAAGGTAGCACTGCAATGAACGGTAAGTTTATGAATGTGTCAATAAAGAATTGCGATACCGGAATTTATATTCAAAGAACAAAGCTTGCCGGTGTAGATTTCACAAATCTAAAAATTACAACTGATTGGGAGTCAAAAGCTGCGATTGATAGCAGTAAAGAACAAGATGGCACTTGTATGTTCTACAATACAGAAATATCAGGACCTTTTAAAACACCTATACGAAATAATGGTTTAGGTCAGTTATCGACTTCTAGCTCTTATAATTTTGTTTCAGGTAAAATATCAGGATATGATGCTAACAAAACCTATGCAGTTACTTTAAACGGCGGCAGTATCACTATGCAAGATTTTGAATTCGCCGAGGCTAAACATCATGTAAAGACTTCTAATAAAATTCAATCTTTACAGCTTTTAGGATGCAAATTTGAAGGTAAAGCCGATATTTCTATTCCGGCTTCATCAAAGGCAAATTGCGATATAGATCATGCCGAGGTTAAAAACCACGTTTTACAAAATACAGAGCATGAATATATAGAAAAGATTCCATCTATTAAGACAGAAGCTATCATAGATGTTTGTGATTATGGTGCTAATACAGACAATGTAGATAATACAAAGGCTTTTCAAAAAGCGCTTGATGCATTACGAGGTATTGGGGGCATAGTATATGTACCCGCAGGCAACTGGCTCTTTAAGGGAGAAATTGTTGTGCCTACAGGTGTTGAACTTCGTGGTTGCACACCGGTTCAGCAAATGCAAAGCAAAGACTGTGTATCAGGTACGATTCTTTGGATTTATTCAGGAAAAGGTGATGAAACTAATAAGCCGTTTATAACTCTTGAAGAAGAAAGCGGTGTAAGAGGTTTTTGCACATATTATCCCGAGCAAAATATGAATGGTGAAACAGTAGAATTTCCTTGGACTATTCGTGCCGTAGGAAAAAACTGTTGGGCAGAGGATATTACCCTAACCAACTCTTATAATGGTATCGATTTTGGTACATATGAAACCGATGGCTTTTATATTGACTTTATCGGTGGTTCACCTGTAAGAAGAGGCGTATTTGTAGGCAATGCAGAAGAGGGTTGGTTCCAAAATTGTCAATTCAATCCGAATTACGCTTTTGTTAACGGCGGCAGCTCTGGTAATAAAGATTACAGACTTTATTATTGTGATGCGTTTGTTGTAGGCCACGTTGAAAAACTTCATTCTTTCAATCTTTTTGAATATGGTTGTAAAACCGGTATGCTTTTCATCGAGCAAGATAAAAAAGGTTCAAATGGTGCAATTATAAATCTTGGTATAGATGGTACTGAAACTTCTATTCGTATCATGAAAGCCGGTGAAATAGAATTCGTTAATCCGCAGCTTGTTGCTATGGCTTCTATCAATCAAAAGACTAATATTCTTATAGAAGATACATTTGAAGGAAAAGCAAATTTTGTGAATTCTACTATTTGGGGTCCTACTAACACCTTGATAAAGATTGAAGGCGGAACAGTAGATATTAACCTTATGAATATTGCTACCGGTTATGGAGATTATTCACTTCATACTACCGGCGGAAAAATCAATATGACGAGTGCAATATTCCATAATATTAAAACACTTATAGAAAAAGGTACTGAAGAACTTTCGCTTTATGGTTGCTATGTTCGAGGATATCAAAATAAAATCACCTTAAACAATAAAGGCAAAGCAACCGTAAAAAACAACCATGCTTGGTGGTCTTAAAGGAGGAAACAGAATGAAAATACGCTTTAGATTTTTATCTATTATACTGGTATGCGTAATATTGCTTTCAGTGTTTTCTATTAACAGTTTTGTTAAAGCTGAAGACTCCAAAGATGATATACTGCTCAATAATTTTGATAATGCAACCGATTTATCAACAATTATTGATCAAGATGACCTAAATCGTTCAGTTGATGCTGTTTTTGACAGCGATACAAAATATTCTGAAAGTGGAAAAGCTGTTAAAGTAACTAATAAAGTAAATAGTTCGGCTAAATATAATAGAGCACGTTTCAAGATTTCAAACGTGACCGATTCCACTATATCAGGTTTTAAGGTTTGGATAAAAAATCCGTCTCAAAACGGAATTTCAATGGCATACCAACTTATAAACAAGTCTGGCAGTTATATACAAATGAAACCCAACCGAGCTTATTACACTGTTAATACACTTGGAGAGGTATCACAGCACCTTATGAAGAAAAAGGTGGATGGTACTAACGAAGGTTGTATATATATTGAACCGGGATTTGAAGGTTTTGTGTATCTTTCGGTTGCTCATGGTTTCAGTTCGATTACTGCAAATAATGTTGCAGCATTAGTATTAAGTGCATATTCTAAAGCAAATGAACTTGTTAGCTTTTATCTTGATGAACTTTCGGTATATTACAATATTCCCGGTGAAAATTGGAGTATTCGTAGCTTCTCTGAATATGAAAATACGGATGAAATGAAAGCACATTGTATGTACATCACAAATATAACATCTGCTGTTTCGCTTGATACAGAAAATGATGCTTGTGTTATCAATACCGGTGCCGGAACAACAAACGGCAATATAAGCTTCCAGTTTTCAGGCGATCCTATCTTCAATACACATACAGGTATGAAGGTAAGAATGAAAACTAGTTCTGTTGCAGATACTGATATGCTTTTTAAGTGGGAAGCCACTTCACATCGAACATTAAAATCAAATGCCACATACTATCTTATTGATACGCAGGGAAATATTTATTCTAAAAAGACGTTTGCTCGTAGCGGAGAAAACCTTATAACAATTCCTGCTTCTTTCGATGGTTGGCTATATGTACCCTTTTCTTCAGCAGAATCTATGAGATATTCTGACATATATCGTCTTTATCTAAATGTAAAAATGCAAAACATTCCTGGTAGGAACCTTTCGGTATATAACATATCTCTTTATAAAGAACTTCCCAAGATCGACGGAGCTTCTTTTGTTATAAATGATTTTGAAGATTATACATCTACAAAAAATTTAAAAGATACTCTCGTAAATGGCAATGTAGATATACTTGATGTGATTCTTGAAGAAAATGCTTGGGGTAGCAAAGGACTTAAAATCACACAGGTTGATGGTGAAAAAGCTTCTTCGGTTGCTGTTAATTTCGGCGCATCAAGCATGTCCGAAAATTTTGAGGGCTTCAAGATTCGTATAAAAACTAATAAAAATGCTAATTTGCTTATCAAATCGGAAGACAACGCACATCGTCCAATGAAAGCAAAGGCACTTTATTACCAGGTATCTTCTGATGGTAGGGCTTATTCTTATACGGCAAGCAACGATTCTGCCTCACTAGTTCAATTTGCGGCAGGTTTTGATGGTTGGATTTATATCCCGTTTGAATCACTTGATAAAATCGACCTTGCAAAAATGTATCGTATATGGTTTGGGCCAGAACTTGTAAATGAACTTGGCACGGAATTTGTTATTGATGATATTGTTTTTTATTCAGAATCACCCACTGTAATAAATGATACTCCGATAGCATTTAAACGTGTTTTACCGCATAATCCCAATGATACCATTCTTGATTTTGATAGTTGTACTACAACACAAGAAATGACAAATAAAATCAAGATCAACAAAGCCAATAATGCTATAGCTGAGCTTGATACTTCGCTAGCTCAAAAAAGTAATAGTTGTAAATTCACTTTTGCTAAAAATGGTGGTGAAGTTTCAACTATAGTGGAGTTTCCGAAAAATGGATATTTTTCGGAAATTACCGGATTCCGTTTTTGGGTTAAGGCCTCTAATGCCAATCAATCGGCAACACTTCTGTATAAACTAGAAACAAATGAACATCGGCCCATAAAACGTAGCGCAATTTACTATCTTGCAGATAATAACGGAAAAGTTTCAATTCGTAAAGCAAGTGCAAGCGATGAGGCGGCGCTCATATCGATACCTGCAGGATATGAGGGTTGGGTTTATGTACCATTTAGCTCGATTTATCCGATGAATATTGAGGATCTTTATAGAATTTGGTTCAATTTTACTGTGGGTAAGAATGCAAGCAAGAACATTTGGCTTGATAGTATAGGTTGTTATAAGGATAATCCTGTACCGACAAATACTCATATCATAAACGATTTTGATTATTATGCAAGTACTGACGATATTTTGATTGATAGTGCTTTTGAATCAAGATCGGAAAACGGTGACTTTTCGATTGAAAGTAAATATCGTGACGGAAAGTACGGCAAGAGTCTTAAAATAAAGACTGTTGGTGGAGGATATAAATTTATATTCTCTTCCGAAGGACGCAAAGAGTATGACGGATTTGTGTTTTATATAAAGAATGCGTCCAAAGAAATGGCACGTCTTCTTCCTCAAACCGATACTACCGGTAGAGACTCGTTTATCCCAAACAGAGCTTACTTTATCGAGGATTTGTCCACTGGTTCTGTTGAAATGAAGAAGTTTGCAGAGGTTGTTAATGATGCTGGAAATATAGAAATTCCGGCAGGATTTGAAGGATTTGTTTATCTTCCTTATTCTTCCGCTTATCCAAGTCTTTTAAGAGACATTGATAACATAAATGCTTTTTGGCTTACGATACCACCTCAAATCGCAAGTAAAGCCGAGGTGTATATTGATACTTTGGCTTTTTATAAAAATGAAACCTGTAGAATAAGTAATATTCTTATTTGGAAAAAAGATACATCTGGTATGCTTTATGGTTTTGAAAAGAGTGAATCTGTAACGGGATATCGGGGTTGGATTTCTACGGACGAAAGACTTAATGTTTCTATCAATAAAAGCAAAGTTAAAAGTGGAAAAAACAGTCTTAAAATTACAACACCTTTAAAAACTACCGATGACGTTAAAAATGACTGGGCAATTACTTCACTTTCTCTTAAAAATGAGGATGGTACACCTACTGATGTGAGCAAGTATGATGGTATAGCCTTGTGGTTAAGGGTTGAACGTGATGGTACAAAAACAAAGCCTTTATCTGACGAAGTAAATTTTGGTTTCAAGGTTAATATGCCAGCGCATGGACGACTATATTCAACAAGTCCGATTTATATTTTGAGTGATGATAGTGATAAAACTAATCCTATGGTTTACACAAATTCACCAGATGGTTGTACGGCAGTGAATTTAAAAGCAGGATTTTCAGGAATGATTTATATTCCTTTTAGTGAAATAAAGGCATTTAGTTCTTTAGAGCAATTATCCACATCAACACTCACTGACATTTTTATAATGTTCCGAATGCACAACCTTATTGGATATAATGTTTATGTTGATGATATCCAGGGCTTTAATATGAAAAATCTTAAAAATGTTCAGTGGCCGGGTGACGCGAATTACAATGCTCTTAAGGATTCAATGTATTTCGTTTCAACTGAAAAATATACAGCTTCTGCGCCAACTCTTAAAGGTAGTGAAAATAACATTGTTTTACCTATAATTTTAGCTTCAGCAGCGGTTCTTGTTTGTCTAACGGGATTAACGACATTTATTGTTATAAAAAAGAAAAAAACAAAAGATACAATCTCTTTCGAAAATAAATAATAGCGAGGAGTGAAATTAAATGATTTTGAATAGAAAAATTAGTAGGTTTTTAGCGATTTTTCTTTCTATTTGTCTGGTTGCATCGCTTGTTCCGCTTAATTCTTCGGCGGAAAGCACTGCAACAATACCTTATTGGGATTATTACACACTTCAAAGTTATAGTACTGACCACAGCGAAAGTACGGCAAGAGGCAATTGGTACAACATTTCCGACATAACAAATTTTAGCGATTTTTCTTTAAAAGATTGCAATTTTGATGATGAAAAAATTCGCGCACTAAAGCTTTCGGTTGAAGCAGGAGATTCTGCTGATATGGCTTCATTGATGTTAAAAAATCTTGCTAATACATCTTTAATTGATGAAGCGGCAGGAATGCGTTTTCATGTATCAAACCCCAGTGATACCACAGTTGCTATCGGCATCACTTATTGTGATACGAATGCAATTTACAGCTGTCACAAAACGGGACTTTACTATTTAGAAACAAAAGGTGAATTTTATCAAGCAACGCCTGCGGCTCAATGGGATAGCTTTTATGAGGGCGGAGCAAATGATGTCGGCATTGTTGAAATACCATCAGGTTTTTCAGGATATATCTATATACCATTTTCATCGACAACAAGAGCAAGTGAAAAGTCTTCTTTTAGCAGAGTTAGATTATTTGTGGGTGCAAAAGCCGGCCTCGCACAAACTCTTTATCTAGAAAGTATTGATTACTATAGTACCTCAGTTGAATTTTCTGATGCTGCTATTACTGATTATGGCTTTGATGCGTTTTCTACGCTTCCTGTTTCAAGCGCTGATACAGTTAGCTATATCTCATTAGGATTCTCTAATGAAAACTGTGATGGTTTTAGCGGTAAGTCATTGAAAACCGATTTTAATGTAAATCCATCTGATAGCAGTGGTTATGTTGGTTGGCGTATAAATGGTTGGTGGGGAAAGTTCTACCATAGCACTGCACATGGTATGCGGTTTTGGACGAAAAACCCGCAAAACAGAGATGTTGAAGTGCGCCTTCAATTTGGGGATTCATATAAACCATGCAAAATCAATAGTCCTTATTATCTTGAACAAGGAGAAAAAATTGTTAGGTGTACCACAACCACAGCTTCAAACGAGAGTATTGGTTGTATAACCATTCCGGCAAACTTTGAAGGATATGTTTATCTTCCTTATCAAATTGCAAGCTCTTCGGTGACATCAGGCCATTTGATTTTATCACCTAAGGTATCCGAAGATTTAACACTGTATTTTGATTCGTTTAGTTCATTCGATAAGCAAGAATTAGGAGAAGTGGTTTGGTATAACATCAATAAAAAACTTACAGTAGGCCCTGGTTTGTCGCCGACACTTTCCTATACCAAAACAATGCTTGATTCTGCGAGTGGTCAAGTTTTGTGGATTGAAAATACTAATTCTTTTGAAATTCCGCTTTCGATTTCTAATACTACAGGTAGCGCATACTTAATTTATGATGATGGAGATATAGAAGTAAACCGTATTTCAAATAATAATTTAGTATATATACCTGAAAAATTTAATGGAAAATTGTATTTACCATTTGCAGATTCTCAAACAAGTTTATATGATATATCTGCTTCAAAAGCTAGTCGATTAGGAACTATTGCAGTAGCTGCAATCGGAGTATATAATACAGAGGTTTATCCCCTTGGTGATGCAAATTTTGACGGTGATTTCAATATATTTGATCTTATTCGTTGTAAAAAACATCTGTTAGGACTGAGTACTGAAATTTCGGATAATGCTGATATAAATAAAGATTTTCGGTATAATTCCTTTGATTTGGTTCTTCTAACGAACGGACTTTTGAGAGGCATAATATCAGCCAAAAACAGTTATGTTCCATCAGATGTTATTGAACCACTTGATGTCTCGGTTTATACGCCTCTTTATAATGATTCTGAACTTATAATTGCAGAGGAAAATGTATGTGATTACGGTGCGGATGCTACCGGAAATGCGGATTCAACTACTGCCTTTAAAAATGCTATTTTGAATGCAGAACAAAATGGTGGCGGTACTGTTTATATTCCTGAAGGAAGATATCTTATAACCGAAACAATTACTATTCCCGAAAGTGTCACTCTTTGCGGTCAATGGAAAAGCCCCGAAGAATCGCCGGTGGGTGATTGTGGTTCGATTATTCTTGCAAAGTCAGATAATTTCCTTACATCTGCCGTTTTTGAATTGAGTAAATCTACGGGTATAATAGGTCTTACTGTTATATACCCTGAGCAGAATGTTTCTTCGCCTATAGAATATGATTATGCGGTTCGTGTAATAGGTGCAAGGTGTTATACACTTAAAAACTTTACTGTAATTGGTGCATACAACGGAATAGAACTTGGCACGTTGACACAATCGTGTGAGGTGTATTTTCTTAAAAATGTTTACATTTCGGCACTTAATATAGGAATAAGTAACGACCGAACATCCGATACGGGCAGAATGGAAACTGTAAAGTGTTCACCCCAGTATTGGTGTGATAATACAATATCTTCTTTTACTAATGCTGAAAAAGAAAATATTAAAGAATATGTGCGCTCTCATGCTTATGGTATGACTTTTTATCTTAATGACTGGAGCATTTTTTATGATATAGATATTAGTCATATGAAAACCGGAATATATTTCGGAGTTACAAATACCGAAACAGACCGTGGGTTTAATGGTAAGTTTTATAATGTTTCTATTTATAATTGTGATACCGGAATTTATATTGATAAAACAAAAACCGGTGGCGCTGACTTCACAAATCTTACGATAAAAACGGATGTTTCTGCAACGGCGGGCATAGATACCGGTAGTTTATATTATGGAACTTGTATGTTCTATAATACCGAAATAACAGGCAACTTTGCATATCCTGTTCGAAATAATGGTTATACCCAAGTTTCAAACCCCGGAACACTTGAATTTTTATCGGGTACCATTGGCGGTTACAGTGGTAACTCTTATGGTGTTACTGTAAATGGTGGAAGTGTTACTTTACAGGATGTTTATTTCAGTAATTCTTCTAAACACGTAAAAACTGTTGATAAAATCACCTCACTTGTAGCGTTGGGTTGTAGATATAACGGTAGTAGAGATTTTGATATTCCATCTTTGTGGAGAATACTAAAGGACTGGAAAATTGATGATAATGCCGTTGTATCTTATGTGCCCGATACAATATCTTTAGAAAGTGATGAGTATAAACCTATATCAGATACCGTTGTTTGTGTTACTGATTACGGTGCTGATACATCACTTGCTGATAATACAGAGGCATTTACAAAAGCTTTTGATGCACTAAAAGATGTTGGAGGTACAGTATATGTGCCGGCAGGCAATTGGCGTTTTGAAAGTGAACTTGTGATTCCCTCTGGAATTGAACTTCGTGGCAGTAATGCTGCACAGCATATACAAAATTCTGAACATCGCTCAGGCACTGTGCTTTGGTGCTTTAGCGAATCCGGCGAAGACGGCGATGCTTTTATAACCCTTGAAGAAAATGCAGGAGCTCGTGGTTTTGCTGTATTTTATGATGAACAAATTAAAACAACAACACCTTATCCTTACAGTATAAAAGCTAACGGTAAAAATTGTTGGGTTGTGAATATAACGCTTACAAACTCTTATAACGGGCTTGATTTTGCTTCGTGTGATACAAGCGGATATTATATCAGTGGGGTAAATGGTTGTCCGGCTAACATAGGAATAAATATTGGCAGTTCATCACAAAATGGTACAATCAAAAATTGCCAATTCAATCCCAATTTTTCGTATATACTTACAGGCGATATGGCAAACCGTACAGACCGACTTTATAATGCAACTGCCTATAAATTTGGAGACATTTCTGGTTGCACGGCGTATGGACTTTTTGCGTACGGATATAAAAATGGTATTCACTTTGTTTCAAATGAAACAGGTGGTGCTAAAGATATAACGCTTCTTAATTGTGGTGTAGACGGTAGCGAAACCTCTGTGAGGGTAGAGGAAGCATATTCCGTTAATATCATAAATGGTCAGTTTGTGGCAATGGAATCGGAAAATGACAAACATTGTTTGTTAACAGAGGAGAATTTTACAGGTACATTAAAACTGTATAATAGCAATCTCTGGGGCCCGACTAACTATGTCATAAAACTGTGTAACGGTAATAACGAGTTTCATCTCGTTAACCTTTGTGTAGGTGCCGTTGATTATGCGCTGTATATAACAGGCGGTTCATCATTATTCAATGCTGTTTGCTTCCATAATTTATCGATTGTTGTTTCGGGAAGCAATACTACAGCAGAATTTTTAGGCTGTTTCACCCGAGCCTATCAATTTATTATTGAACCTGAGATTCAGGATAATGCAACTGTCACTGTTAAAAACAGTCATTGGGCTTAAAGGAGGGTGATAAAATATTTAGATTTTTTGAAATACCCTTCGCAAAAAAATAAAAAAATGGAGGTAATTAATTTGAAAAATATGAAAAAATTAATTTCTTTTGTCCTTAGTTTTGTAATGATTTTGGCATCTGTTAATATTCTCGGGATGCTTTCTGTATCGGCTGAGGACACATCCTGGGATTTTTATACCGTAAGAAATTATACTGGTGATAAAGCTCCCAGCATAAACGATACTACTATTTTTGCAGGAGTTGAAGACTCAAGAGTTCCCGAACGTGAATTTGTTAGTGAATATACTCCTGAAGGAACAGACTTTGCATTAAAACTTTTTGCAAAGAAAAACGCACTTTCAACTATTTATATTAATAATATACAAAATGCAACTTATGGTCCTTCAAGTATGGGCGCTTTAGGTATGAGAATGTGGGTTGCAAATCCTTCGGACAAGGTTGTTTGTGTAAACTGGCAGTATGTTGATAATGATGGCGGAAGAACTGCTCCTATTCAAGACAATCGTGACTATTATTTGCAGTTTGAAAATAACGATAAGATATATAGATATAAAACAAGAACACTGTTGAGCAACTCTTCTGTTCTTGAAATCCCTGCAGGTTTTGAAGGCTGGATTTATGTACCGTATGGTGCTACTAATTTTGGTAATTCTGATGCAGATCCTTTTACAAAAATTCGCTTTGTATTCCCGAATGTCGATGTTGACAGAGATATGGTGCTTTATACTTCTCGTATAGACTATTACAGTAGTACTGCATTTACAGAGACGGCATATACTGATTTTGATTTCGATACAGTACTTCCTTATACAAATTACAATTCTACTGATATTGATACAAATAAAGTGATAGCACAGCCTACCGGTAATGCTGCACTTGATAGTGTTGTACGTGACGGTCAGAATGGTCAGTCTATGAAAGTGACATTTGATACAAATAACGATAACCAACGTGTTCGTTTCAGAATGTTTAATTTGTGCAAAGCTTTAGCAAATGATTCGGCTGATGGTATCTCTTTCTGGGTAAAGAATCACCATGATATGGATATAAAAATTTCAATTATGGTGAACGATGGTGATAAAAATCTTACAAAAGAAGCTCCATATTACATCAAAGCTGATGGAGATGAGGCTTATACAGCATACACTGTAAGTTCACCGTCATTACTTGATAACGGCGCACGTACTGCAATAGTTATCCCCGCAAACTTTACCGGTAAGGTGTATTTGCCTTATACTCTTTCTTCTGAAATGAAGAATGGTGTATTGGATCTTCATGTATGTGAAACTGATGGGGTTTCTACAATTATTTTAAATTTTGATAACTTTAGAAACTATAATTTTGAAGAAATTGGAACTCTTACTACTACAACATTTGATAATTTAACAAGTCTTGATTCAGTTATGTGGAATTATTCAGGTAATACTGAGCTTTCTACTGAAGATACCGATGGTGGCGTTGGTAATAGCGTAAAAGCAAAAATTAGTTCTACTGCTGCAGTAGGTCATCGTTTTAAAAATCTTGCCCCTGCTACGGATGTGGCAACCTATGATGGTCGATTGGGCTATCGTTTTTGGTTGTCAAATCCTAATGATTTTGATGTAAATGCTTCCACACAGTTCTTTGACGGATATCAACGCTCTCTTGTTGGCAGAGAATATTATCTTATATATGAAAATGGCGGTTCACTTGTTAAAAAATTCCAGGCATTACATCCAACAGATGCAGAGGTTGGTTGCATAACTATTCCTGCGAATTTCCGTGGATATGTTTATATTCCAAATAATAGTATTTATAATATTGCTAATTTCCCTGCTTCCAATATAAATGCTTGGATGTTTGTAATTGCGTTCCTTCAAGCAGAAAATGATGGATATGTTTATCTTGACTCCTATGGAATGTATGCAAAAGAGCCCACCATTTCTAGAAGACAACTTCCGACTGTATTTTCTGATGGTGCGCTTTTCCAACAAAATAAAGATATAAATGTTTGGGGATTCAATCTTCCCGGAAGAGAAGTTATTGGTAGTCTATATAAGGGTGATGAACTTATTGAGACTGTAACTGCTACCACAGACAGTGAAGGTCGTTTCGAAACAAGCTTTAGCGCACTTGAAGGTAGCTATGATAAATATCGTATAGAATTTAGTGATGCAGATGGCGTGTTTGATACAGCAAACGATATTCTTATCGGTGAGCTTTGGCTTTCAAGCGGACAGTCTAATATGGAATTTATTGTTGGCGCTACCGCTTCAAGTGAAGAAATTATTGCTAACGCAAATAATGAAAATTTAAGAATATTTATTGAGCCTAAAAATCAGTCTTTAACCGAGAATGACGATGTGGCAGATGGCTATTGGATAAATGGTACAAACACTGATAATATCAGTAGATATACTTCTGCAGTTGCACTCGTATTTGCTTACGAGCTTGAAAAAGAGGTTAAAGTACCGGTTGGTATTATCAATTCAGCTATTGGCGGAACCAAAATTTATGAATGGTTTGATCGTGAGGCAACCGCTGCAGATGAAGCAATGCTTCAAACAATTAAAGACACCGGTCTTTATTTTGAATTAGAAGATGTAGAATCCGGTAACGACTATTTGTGGACCAGACGCTACAATACACAAATAGCTCCTCTTGAGGGACTTAATATTGCAGGCACCATTTGGTATCAAGGTGAATCCGATAACTATCGTTATCAATATTATGCACAAAAGCTTGATTTCCTTAAAGAAAGCTGGGGCAAGATCTTCGGATTTGAAAATGATGATATGCCATTTATTTATACACAGGTTGCACCTGATGTTTATAATGAAGCAACATCGGATGTATTTAGATTAGGTTATCTAGCTGAGGCTATGACTGATGCTTTCAAGATAAACGAAAATAATAATACAGCAATGCTTACAATTTATGATGTTCCGCTTGATTACGGTAATGAAGGCGAAATACATCCAAACGTAAAGATACCTGTTGGTGAAAGATTTGCACAGTCTGCTATCAATCTTTGTTATGGTGGTGGCAAAGAAACAAGTGCTCCTATATTTGACAGTATCGAAGTAAAGGGTAACACTATCTATGTTAACTTTACTCATGTTGGCGATGGACTTTCATGTTTAGGTGAAGAAATTCGCGGATTTAATATTGCCGGTGAAGATGGCGTTTATGTAAATGCAAAGGCAATGATTATTGATAATGATACTGTAATGGTATGGAACGATAATCTTAAAGCACCTAAAAATGTAACCTATGCTTTTGCAAGTATGAACCAGGCTTCAAATCTTGTTAACTCAGTAGGCATTCCTGCTTCTCCCTTTAGAAGTGATAGAACTGCAGCAACATATATGACCATTGAAGAATGGATGTTTGCTGATTCTGACGCTTGGGCAAATGTTGGCGGAAAGCAAAGCGGATTTAAGGATTCTTGGACAGTGTCTGAAGGTGCCACCTACGCTTACAGTGAAGACGTTAAGACTGAAGGCAAAGCTTCACTTGCAGTAAGTTACACAGATACTGATGCTGTTTTGGTAAGCCCTGTAATCAATACATATAGAGGTAAGGTATTTAACCTTGCAAACTACAACAGCATTAAGCTTGATGTTAAAGCAAATGCTGGCGCTACAGTTCATCTTTTAGTTAATGAAGAACTTTATGCTAGTGCCGAAGCTCTTGAAAACGATGGCTTTAATACAGTAGAATTTGCTCTTGGTGACGATATTGAGGCTAATGCTACTGTTAGTTTCTACATTTTAGATCTTTCCGGAGAAACATTCTATATAGATAATATATCAGTTGGTATGACCGATAAAGCAGCAGTTTTTGGCGATGTAAATGATGATGGTGCATTAAATGCTCACGATCTTGTTGCTGAAAGAAGAAAACTTTTAGGTTTAGACTGTGAAGTAAATCTTGTTAAGTGTGATGCAAATACTGATGGTAATATAAATATTTTAGACCTTATTCGCATTAAGAAAAATATTTTGGAAATATTCTAATTAGTATATTGCAGTATAATTTTTAATTTGTATCTATAGGATGCAGGTTTATCCTGCATCCTATAGGGATTTGATAGTAAACCCATATACTTCAAAAAGTTGGAATCTATGGGTTTATTATTAAACTTTTAGGAGGAGTTTATATGCCTATATTTGGTGAAGGACATGAAATAAGAAGTTTAAACAGATTACTTCAACGTATTAAGTCTAGAGTTTATCACAAGCTTTGTGATCTTGATATGACTATTTATACCTCTAAAGAACCGCTTACTTATGAAAATCGTTTTTTGGGAGAAGAAAAAAAGGTTTCCGTAGGTGATAAATGGGGTAATTTGTTTGATTGTGCATGGTTTCATTTTACCGGAACAATTCCGGAAAATGCCGAAGGTAAAGAACTTGTATATATAATCGATGTAAACGGAGAAGGACTTATTGTCGATAAAGATGGTGTTCCATATCGTGGAATAACAAATGTCAACTCTTATTTTGGTTCTAATCATTGCTCTCCTGTAAAGCGTGTTGTTCGTATTCTTGAGCCTAAAAAGGCAGGGGATAGCATTGATTTTTGGATGGATGCAGGCTGCAATGATTTGATAGGAAATTATTGTTCGGGAACAGTAAAAGAAGCTTTTCTTGCTGAATGTAATTATAAAATCCGAGAGCTTTATTATGATGTATTTGTGCTTTTTGATTTACTCAAGAACACTTCTCAATCTGATCCTGCACGTTATGAATTGCTTGAAGGTCTTTTAAAGGTTAGAGACATACTTGCACGATTTACAACAAATGAACTTGAAGAATGTTTCAAGATTACAAAAAAACTTCTTGCTAAGAAAAACGGTGATACTGCCGTTAATGTGACCGCTATAGGTAATGCTCATATCGACCTTGCTTGGCTTTGGCCGATAAGAGAAACAAAGCGTAAAGGAGCTCGAACATTTGCAACTGCTCTTGAAAATATAAATCGTTATGACAATTATATTTTTGGTGGCAGTCAGGCACAGCTTTTTGATTGGATGAAGCAAGATTATCCAAAGCTTTATGATAAGATTTCCAAGTGTGTTGATGATGGAGACATAGAACTTATGGGTTCAATGTGGGTTGAAAGTGATACAAATATTCCGTCGGGCGAAAGTCTTATAAGGCAGATTATGTATGGTAATGCTTTTTACGAAAAAGAATTTGGCAAAACCTGTAATTATGTTTGGCTTCCTGATACCTTTGGTTACTCGGGTGCTTTGCCACAGATAATTAAAGGTTGCGGAATGGACGCTTTTCTCACTATTAAGATTTCGTGGAATAAGTACACAAGATTTCCATATAGCAGCTTTTTATGGCGTGGTATAGATGGTACAGTTATTCCTACACATATGCCTCCCGAAGGCAATTATGTAAGTGCCGGAGATCCTACCTCACTTCGTGAAACTGAAACTAATCTTGCAAAAAGCGGTCAATATGGTGATGTTCTTATGGCTTATGGTGTTGGCGACGGCGGTGGTGGTCCAGCTCCCAGCCATATCGAAATATTAAACCGTGTTGAAAATCTTAGAGGATTACCTCCGACTAAACTTGGTACTGTAAAAGAATTTTTAGATAAGTTCTTAAAAAAGGCTGATACCTTACCTGTTTATAATGGAGAGTTGTATCTTGAGTGCCACACAGGTACTTATACCACAATGAGCAAAAATAAATATTTTAATCGTTTGTGCGAACAAAAACTCAGAAATGCTGAAATGCTTTCTGCACTTGCGATGAGAATAGGTGGTTATACATATCCTCAAGAAAAATTAGAAGAAATTTGGAAAGAGGTTCTCCTTTATCAGTTCCATGATATTCTACCCGGTTCATCTATAAACCGAGTTTATGAAGAGTCTCAAGCACGTTATGAGCTTATAAGCGCAGAACTTGACGCGCTTATCAGTGCCGCTACTGAAAGTCTTTGCGAAAATATTGATACAAGCGATGTTCAAAATCCTCTCGTTGTATTTAACACACAATCTTTTGAACGTTCTGTTTGGGTTAAAACAAATAAGGGATACAAAAATGTTTTGGTTCCTTCAATCGGATACAGTGTGGTATCTGCCGATGATACTGACACATTCGACAGCGCCTTTAATGGTATAGAAAATGAACATTTGCGTGTAGAATTTGCAGATAACGGTGATATTATTTCCGTATATAATAAAACACTTGGTAAAGAGTTACTGTCAGGTGTTGGCGGTGCACTTCTTTTATACTCGGATGTTGGCGATGCTTGGGAAATGGAACATGAATATCTTGGTAATATTCCGGAACATGCAGAGCTTGTCTCTTCTGAATTCTTCCGTGAAGGACCAATTTCCAAGGTCGTTCAAAAATACAAGTTTAATCGTTCAACCTTTGACGTTACAATTAGTCTTGCGGACGGTTCAGAGCGTTTAGAGTTTGATATGGATGCCGATTGGAACGAAGATGGTAGAGTTCTTCGTATTCGCTTTGAGCATGCAGTTAAAACAGACAATGTAAACTGTGATATTCAGTTCGGTCATATTAATCGTTCTACTCATAATAATAACGAGTATGAAAAGGCACAGTATGAGATATGCGCTCATCGTTGGATAAGAGCGGCTCAACCGGGACTTGCTGTATCAGTACTAAGCGAATGCAAATACGGATTCTTTGCAAAGGAAAATGTCATTGAAATGGCGGCTTTGCGGTCAAGTAACCATCCGAGTCGTCATATGGAAGCAGGAAAACACAAATTTTCCTATGCTATCTTTGCTGATAATGGTTCTAATGAATTTGTATCGGTAAATAAAGCAGCAAACGATTTTGCAAATCCTGTTATTGTTTGTGATACTGACTCGCACAAGGCGTCATTACCGAAAAATAAAAGTTTTATTTCAATAAATAACGATGATGTAGTAATTGAAACTATTAAAAAGAGCGAACAAAATAATGATTTGATTGTTCGTTCATATGAAATCAATGGCGTTCCTGCTTCGGCAGAGCTAAGTGTTGGATTTGAACACAGTGGTCCTGTTTGTTGTAATCTTGTAGAGCAAGATAAAAAGGAAATTGATACAGATATTGAATATCACGGTTTTGAAATTAAGACTATTTGCATATAGTAAAACTTTTAGTTATTGTCGGTATTATATTATTTTAAGGCTGTATATATTCACTTTATAATTTGGAGGTAATTTTTTTGAAGCACAGCAAATTTTTTAGATTTATATCCCTTGCACTCGTTTTCTGCGTAAGTGTTTGTGCATTTAATCTTACTACTTTTGCAGTTGAAGAAACAGATAAGCTTTTAATAGTAAATACCGTTCTTTCACAGTATGATGATTCAGTGAAGAAAACTGAAGACGGGGTAATTATGGGCGATACTTCTACCGCTACATGGAAATTCAAGGTTGAAATTCCTACTGATTATATAATGAAAATTACCTTCACTCCTGCGGATGAAAATTCTTCAGCACTTGAACATAAAATTCTTATCGATGATGTAGCACCTTATGAGGATATGACTTACATTTCTTATCCGAGAAGTTATGAGCAAGCCGAAATAAATGAAAAAGACATTTCAGGTAACGATCTTGCTCCATCGAACACACAAGTCATTGAAACTGTTGAATATACTGTCGCTGACCCCTCCGGTTATCACGGTTCACCATGTGTTTTTTCATTTGAAAAAGGGGAACACACTCTCACACTTGCAGGACTTAGCGGTAGTGTGAAAATAAATAACATTACTTTTTTGGAGTATAAGAAAGCAGGTACATATTCTGAAATAATTAAGTCTGCAAATCCGCAAAAGATAGATTTTGAAGAAACTATTGAAGCGGAATCTCCTTATCGAAAAAGTTCTATAACAATAGTTCCAAACACAGACCGTTCTTCAAGTAAAACCAGTCCTCAAGATGCTGTGGCTTTAAAACTTAATGCTATTGGCGGAACCTCTTGGCAATCCGTAGGACAAACACTTACATATAAATTCGAGGTTCCGGAGGATGGTTATTACACCATTGGTATGCGATATATTCAAAATTTTGTTGATGGTGCTTTTGTTTCCAGAAGAATCACTATAGATGGCCAAACACCATTTTCTGAAGTTAATGCGATGCGCTTTTATTACAATCGTGATTGGGTAAACGAGCGTATGGGAAATAAAGATGGTGATTATCTATTTTATTTAACAAAAGGTGAACATTATCTTTCATTTGAGGTGGTTTTGGGCGATTTCAGCCAAACTTTAGGACGCATACAATCCCTTCTAAAAGAACTTAATAAAGTTTATCGTGAAATTCTACTTATTACAGGATCTGATCCTGATCTTTATCGTGATTATGCTCTTGGAGAAACTATTCCTGAAACCATAAACAAGTTAGAGGGTTTATATAAAGAAACAAAAGAAATTCTTAATTCGTTGAAGCAACTCAGTGGTTCAAATAGTTCATATACTGCAATTTTTAATAAACTCACAAGCCAACTTGAAATGATGTGTAAGGATCCGGAGGTAAATATACCTGAATTATTACCTCTTTTCAAAACAAATCTTGGCACCCTTGGAACATGGCTTCTTGAAGCGTTGAATCAACCTTTACAACTTGACACCATAACTATTTCAGGCTATGGATACAATACCGATGCAAACGAAGAAAACATTTTGAGTGAATTACTTTTCCAACTACGCTGTTTTTTTGCATCCTTTGTTCAAGATTATGATAATATTGGTGTTTCATCCGCAATAAACTATGAAGATAGTATTGAAGTATGGGTGCCTACCGGTAGAGACCAAGCCCAAATTATAAGAAATCTTGCTGATGCAGGATTTGCTAAAAAACATAAGGTTCAAGTTAATTTGAAACTCGTTTCAGCTTCAAATATATTGCCTTCAGTAATTTCAGGGAGCGGTCCGGATGTTTACCTTACTGCTACTGGTGATATTCCTATAGATTTTGCTTTGCGTAAAGCAATACTTCCACTTAATAAGTTTGAGGATTTTGATGAAGTAAGCAAGCGCTTTGCTCCGGCTTCACTTGTTCCATACACTTATAATAATCAAACATTTGCTTTGCCTGAAACATTAAGTTTTCCGATGCTTTTTTATCGTACTGATATATTTGAGGAACTTAAAATATCCGTACCTGAAACTTGGGACGAATTTATTAAAATAATTCCTGTGGTTCAAAGTAAAAATATGGATATCGGTGTGGATATGAATATGTTTTATACATTACTTTACCATTATGGTGGTAGTGTATATACAGATGATTTTAAGGCTTCAGGCCTCTCGTCAGATGCGGCACTTACAGCTTTCAGTGAATATACGGAATTATTCACCTTATATAGATTACCGGTATCATTTGATTTTGCAAACCGATTCAGAACCGGTGAAATGCCTTGCGGAATAGTTAATTATACAACATATAATCAACTTGCTGTTTTTGCCCCTGAAATAAAAGGTCAATGGGCTTTTGCACCTGTACCGGGTTTCAGACAAGAAAATGGCGAAGTTAAACATATATCTATTGCTGATGGTAATGGATGTATGATTATGTCATCAACCAAAAAACCTGACATTGCATGGCAGTTCTTAAAATGGTGGACAGATGAGGATGCGCAAAGTGAATATGGTCTTTCAATGGAAAGCTTGCTTGGCGAATCAGCAAAACAGCCCACTGCGAATATTAACGCACTTACAAAAATGAATTGGAATTCAACACAGTATTCTAATCTTATTCGTCAGATAGAAGAACTTGAAGCGGTTCCTAATGTACCTGGTGGTTCTTACTATACACCTCGCATATTGAACTTTGCTTTCCAAAAAGTTTATAACAATAGTTTGAATCCTGAGAGTACGTTAAAAGACTATCTGCCCGAACTTAATAAAGAAATCGAGCGAAAATACAACGAATTTTTTAAATAAAGGATAAGGAGGAACAAGAATTTGAAAAATCGAAAAATCAAACATCAAAGTGATGGAATGACATTTTGGGGATTTGTACTTCCTTATTTAATTCTCTTCTTTATTTTTACAGTTTTACCGGTTGTTATATCAATCTTTTTTAGTTTTACCTCATTCAACGCTTTAGAAGTACCATCTTTCGTTGGATTGGATAATTATATCAGGATGTTTTTACAAGATTCGATATTTCTTACCGCTTTAAAAAACACCCTTGTTATAGCTGTAGTAACAGGTCCTGTAAGTTATTTATTATGTTTAATGCTTGCATGGTTCATTAACGAACTTGCTCCTAAAATGCGTGCGCTTGTAACACTTATTTTCTACGCTCCGTCTATTTCAGGTAATGCATATCTTATTTGGAAGTTACTTTTCAGCTCTGATGAGTACGGCTATATGAATAGCATTTTAATGAATTTAGGAATTATAAAGACGCCTGTTTTATGGTTGACTAATACCGACTATATGTTAGGTATTGTAATTCTCGTATCTATTTGGGGCAGTTTTGGTACAAGTTTCCTTTCCTTTATTGCAGGTTTTCAAGGAATTGATCGTTCTTACTATGAGGCAGGTGCTGTTGACGGAATCCGCAATCGTTGGCAAGAATTGTGGTTTATTACTTTACCGCTTATTCGCCCACAAATGCTATTTAGTGCTGTAATGAGTATTACATCAGCATTCGGTGTAGGCGCAGTAGTAACCGAGCTTTGTGGTAATCCTTCTACTGACTATGCAGCACACACAATTATAAACCATCTTTCAGATTATGGTGGAACACGTTTTGAAATGGGCTATGCCTCAGCGATAGCAACATTCTTGTTTATGCTGATGGTGGGATCAAATCTTATTATTAAACGAATGATTGCTAAGGTAGGTGAATCGTAATGGCAAAACTTAGGACAGGACGAAATATTAACCGACCTTTTATCGAAACACTTGCTATAAATATAGTTCTTATCCTTTTGGGTGCATTTATGGCACTTCCGCTTGTTTATGCTATTTCGAGTTCTCTAAAACCCCTTGATGAAATTTGGATGTTCCCTCCAAAATTCTTTGTTAGAAACCCAACCCTTAAAAATTTCAAGGATCTTTTATCTCTTATGGGCAATTCTTGGGTTCCTTTTTCAAGATATGTATTTAATACTATCTTTGTGGCGATAGTTGGCACAGCGGGAAATGTTATACTTTCTTCTATGTGTGCTTACGGTCTTGCAAAACTCAAGCATCCACTTAAAAATAAAATATTTAATTTGATTGTTTTGGCACTTATGTTTAATAGTACCGTAACTGCTATCCCTAATTTTCTTATTATATCGAAGCTTCAACTTGTGGATTCTTATTTTGCACTGATTTTACCTGCTTTTGCTACACCATTGGGTCTTTATCTTATGAAGCAGTTTATAGAACAGATAATTCCTGACTCTCTGCTTGAAGCTGCTCGTATAGATGGAAGTAGCGAATTTAGAACTTTCTGGACAATAGTTATGCCTCTTGTTAAATCGGCATGGCTTACTCTTGTTATATTTAGTTTCCAAGGACTTTGGAATTTAGGTACAACCAACCTTATTCAAAGTGAACATTTAAAAACAATTAATTATGCACTTTCTCAAATTGTTTCAGCCGGTATTGCAAGAACCGGTACAGCATCTGCTGCTGCGGTAATAATGATGATTATTCCGGTGTTGGTGTTTGTTTTCTCACAAAGCAATGTTGTTGAAAGTATGGCAACTTCTGGTATGAAGGACTAATAGAAAGGAGATGTATATAGGATGAAAAAAATAGTGAAATATATCTCCATAATAGCGGTTGTTTTATCGTTATTAACCACATTTGCAATAACCGCAAATGCTGAAAACTATACTACTTATACTTATTCTTATGATGCAAGGTATCAAATATCACCTGATGCTTTTACAACTGAAGGAGAATATTCGGTATTCGATAATGTTCCTCTAAAGAAGCCGTCTGATATTGTTTCGGATTTAAATGGTAGAGTAATAATTTCAGACACAGGGAATAACCGTATAGTTATTTCTGAAGCCGATTTTTCAAGTGCTATATCTGTATATAGTTATATTTATAAAGGGGAATCGGTCAACTTCTTAGAACCAACAGGACTTTGTGTGACTGAAAATGACCTTATATATGTTGCGGATACAGGAAATTCAGTTATCGTAATACTTAATCCCGATGGTACTACTTATTCGGTTTTTGACCACACACCGACAAACGCACAACTTGGAGGATTTTCTTACACTCCTGTTGCTGTTGGCGTAGATAGTCTTGAGAGAGTATTTATTCTTTCACGTGACACACCCGGTTTAATTCTTATGGATAAAAACGGTGAGTTTCAAGGTGTTATCGGTGCACAGGATGTTACTGTGGATTTTTCAGATTATATTTGGCGTATGTTTATGACGCGTGAACAAATAATGAATTCTAAACAGTATGTACCTATTACATATAACAATTTATTTATTGACCACAAAGGATTTATTTATGTTACATCTTATGTGGAGGACGGTTATGCTTTACAACAAGCTATCGATGGTCGTGAGAGTGATTCGGATTCTTTCCCTATAAGAAAACTCACATCTGATGGTACGGATGTTCTTAAACGCAACGGATTTTTCCCTCCTGTTGGTGATGTTAATTTTGAAATAGTTTCAAATGCTGATACAAATGCTAAAACTCATTCTTCTCTTTCTGCAGTAACGGTTAGGGAAAATGGTGTTTACAGCCTTGTGGATAGTAAATACGGTAAAATTTTCACATACGATGAAGACGGAAATCTATTATACGCATTTGGAGGCAAAGGCTCAAAAACAGGTTTGTTTGAGAACCTAATTTCTCTTAATTATCGAAAAACCGATTTGTTGGCGCTAGATAACGGTCGTGGAAGTGTCACTCTCTTTAAAATGACCGAATACGGAAAATTGCTTGATCAAACCGTAATACTTGAGCAAGGCCACAAATACAGCGAATTAACCGCTTTATGGGATAAAATACTTGAGAAAAACAACAACTTTGACCTTGCTTATTACAGCATAGGTAAGAATTTTCTTGAACAAAAGGACTACTCCTCGGCGATGGAGTATTTCAAACTTATAAATAATACAACTTACTATTCAAAAGCATTACAAGGGTATCGTGAAGAATTTTTAAGCAAATGGTTTTTGCTGGTTCCTATTGTAATTGTTTTAGTTGTTATAATTATAGCTAAACTTTTCGGCATTGCCAAAAAATATAACTATGCTGAACGTTATAACAAGGGAAAAAGAGGCCTTAAAAGCCATTTGATGTATTCTACCCATGTGATATTTCATCCATTTGATGGATTTTCGGACATAAAGTGCGAAAATCGTGGTGGAGTACTTTCTGCGAGCATTATATTTGTTTTTGCTATTGTAACTTTGCTTGTGAACAGTCTTTTTTCAGGTTATTTATTTAACGAAGGTATAACAGACTTTTTAGGAATAATAACTTCTTTTGGAAATCTTTTGGTTCCATTTATGCTTTATATGCTTTCAAACTGGTGTTTGACATCTTTAATGGACGGAAAGGGTAATATGAAACAAATTTATACTACGATGTGTTATTCTTTGGTTCCGATTATCCTATTGTTAAATGTTTCAACAGTTTTAAGCCATTTCCTTGTGATAGAAGAATCTGCTTTCATTACAACGATATCTTCAATTGCATATCTTTGGACTATTATGTTGATTTTCTTTGGAACGATGACTATTCACGATTACGGTCTTGGCAAAAATATCGTTGTTACTGCTCTTGGCATTGTTGGCATTGCAGTAATGCTCTTTGTAATTTTGCTTTTTGCAAATGTTATTGGAAGAGTTACAACATTTATCACTAATATTTATAACGAAATTTCATTTAGAATGTGAGGTGCAAATTTTAATGGAAAAAAAGATTTTCATACGATTGATATGTATAGTTTTAGTTATTTGTTGCACCTTTAGTGTTATTTTTGTTATGAATACAAATAATGATAATCCTAAAATTGTTGATGATACGATTTTCCCGGGCGAAAATCAAAATTATACTGCTTTCACAAGTGAAAAAGGTATAAAAAAATTGGATTATAGAAGTAGTGCGGATATGCTTTCAGATATGCAGCTTGTTTGCAAAAAAGGAGACTTCGAGTTTTATTTTGATCCTTGTTCTCTTTTCTTTGCACTCAAGAGCATTTCTACAGGTGAAATTTTCACTTCAAACCCGTATAACGCTGCTACAACTACGGACAATACAAGTGCGTTACATTCTCAACTTACCTTGAGTTATGGTAACAATCTTGATAAGGTTACTACAACACTTTCGTCGTATGATGACTGTGTCAAATTATCACAATTTAAAGTTTTTAAAAGCGAAGAAGGAGTTAAGGTGTCATACTCTATCGGTAAAGATGCCGCAACTTCTATTTTACCTGAAGTTTTAAGTGAAAAAACTTTCAATGCTATATTGGATTCGCTTTCAGGTTTAGCTTCAACTCAAACTAAGTTTTTATATACTCAATATAAAAATGGCGACGAGTTGCCTGAAAACTTTAAAAATATTTCTTTTGACGGAAGTGTTTACATACTTAATCAAAACTTGTCGGCAACAGAAAAAGAACGTCTCGAAAACAACTTCGCAGAGGCAAACTTTACATTGGACGACCTAAAGAAAGAATATGCAAACCTTAAATTTGAAGCAGTTCTTTCGAGCACACCAAACTTCAAGATCAATGTGTATTATTTCCTTACTGAAAAAGGTTTGTCCGTTACAGTTCCTGCAGATGAAATCAAATTTGATGAAGAAACGTACTATTTGCTTGATATAAGTTTGCTTCGCTATTTTGGTGCTGAGAGTTATTCCGGAGATGAAGGATTTTTACTTTTGCCTGATGGAAGTGGTGCAATCGTAGAGTTTTCAAAAGAAGCCTCCGGTGTATCACAAATCAAAAATGAACTGTATGGTATGGATTACGGTATAACACTTCCTGATGAGCCGTCAACAACTAAAGCGTGGCATTTGCCTGTATTTGGTTTATCAAGAGGAAATGCAGCGGTTGTCGGTATTATTGAAAATGGTTCTGGTCTTACTACACTTTCTTATGATACCGTAGGAGGTATTGGGAGTTACTATACCGCATATCCAATACTTACATATACAAAATCAGAGGTTGTCACAACAGAGGCAAAAGTTTATTCTGCTTATTCAACAAACAACACTCTTAAAATTGATAAGAACTCTTATAAAGGCAATTTCACAATCAACTATAATCTTTTGAGTGGCAAGAATATTAGTTATTATGATATGGCTCTTGTTTGTAGAGAGTATTATTTTGGAAATAACGATAACTACACACAAAAAGCTGTTGATTTGAACATTGAAACTATCGGTGCGATAAATTATCCTTCTTCTTTTTTAGGTGTGCCTTATACCGAAACAGCTGAAATTACTACTTTTTCACAAAACAAGGAAATTTTAGAGACACTAAAGAAAAAGGGCGTAAAAAATATAAGTTTCTATCTTTCTGCTTGGAGAGAAGGCGGATTCGATAACAGCGTACCAACTTCTTTTGACCCTGAAGACAAACTTGGTGACATAAAACAACTTAAATCTTTTTTCGATTTTTGTAAAGAACAAGGTATAGATTCCTATGCCGATCTTAATTTTTCATTTGCAACAACTGACAATTGGTTTGACGATTTTTCTGCTACAAAAGATACTATAAAGCTTCTTACCGAAAAACTTGGTGGAAAAATGACTGTTCGCCCTGATTTGAATGAGTATGACAGAGATACTTTTGTATATGCAGTATCACCCGAAAAATACTCGTCTTACCTTGGTGAATTTGTTTCAAAGGCAGCTTCAAATGATATTTCATCATTTGCAATTTCTGATATTGGTAATACTCTTAATTCTAATTTCAGAAAAAACAAATTTTACAACCGAGAGGAAACTTTAGATACTATTGTTTCAGTTCTTGATAAATCCGCGAAAAACACATCCCTTTCATTTAGAGGTGCAAATGGATATGTTTTACGTTTTGCATCAAGTCTTACTGATATTCCAACTACCGATTCTTCGATTAAAGGTGTGAGTTACGATATTCCTTTCGTTCAACTTGTATGTTATGGAAATGTTTCGTATTCTACATCACAACTTAATTCCGAAAGTGATATAAAACTTTCATTGCTCAAATGCATTTCATCTGTAAGCTCTCCTAAGTTTGTTTTAGGTATGCAAAATATGGATAAAATTAAACTTTCAAATTATACGCAATTTAATTCTATTTCTTTGGATACAAGAGTGGATGAGTGTGTAGATGCTTATAATTACATAAGTAAAGCATTTGAAAAAGTTGAGGGAGCAAAACTTGTTAATCACATCACCATCGCTGATGGTATAACAAGGCTTGATTATTCAAATGGCATTTCAATATATGTCAATGCCACACAAAATGATTATATTACTAAAAATATAACAGTATCCGCTATGGATTATAAAGTTTCACAATAAGGAGGGGCAACAAATGAAAATCAAATCAAAACTAAACAGTAAGTATCAGCCGATAGCTTATATTTTTGTTGCACCCCTTATTCTTGGCCTTGTGACATTTTTTGTTTACGTACTTACTGTTTCTTTGCAATTTAGTTTTGGAACAGTAAGTACCGGCAGCACTTCTTACGAACTTAGTTATGTAGGTTTTAGCAACTATAAATATGCGTTCTTGACCGATACACAGTTTGTAAGACGTATGGTGACAAGTCTTACCGAGCTTATAACTAACACACCAATTATTCTTATTTTTAGTTTATTCATAGCAGTTTTATTAAATCAAAATATGCCGGGAAGAACGTTTTTCAGAGCTGTTTTTTTCTTGCCTGTTATTGTTGCATCGGGAATTATAGCAGATGCTGATGCAAATAATACGGTTTTACAAGCGTTGAGTGATTCGTCATCAATTGATACGGGAGTCGCAAGTCAAGCTGCTTTACTTTCAAGTGAATCTATAATTGAATTTTTTAGTAGTTTGAATTTTAGTCCATCGCTTATAGAGTATGTAACATCAGCCGTTAATAATATTATCAATGTAATAGATAAATCAGGTGTACAAATAATAATATTCCTTGCAGGCCTACAAAGCATTTCGCCGTCAATATATGAATATGCTAAAACTGAAGGTGCAACAGGTTGGGATATTTTTTGGAAAATCACGGTTCCGCTTATTTCACCTATAATGCTTGTGAATCTTTTCTATACCGTTGTTGATTATACGACAGGTAAAAACAGCGTTCTTTCGTATGTGAGTAGTTTAAGTTTTACAAACGCTAAATTTGGTGAAGCGTCTGCTATGGCTTGGATTTTCCTTTTAGCAGTAATGATTATACTTCTTTTAGCGGTTGGAATTATTTTCTTTGTAATTAAAAGAAGCAATAGAAAGGGGATATAAGCATGGCGATTAAAAAAAACCGAACTATTACTCGGGGCCGTATGAGCAATTTACTTTATAAGTTTTTTTGGTATGCATTGCTAATTGGTCTTGCATTTATTATCTTATATCCTTTTATTGTAAAAATGTCTTCTATGTTTATGTCTATGGCTGATACATACGATGATACAGTTGCACTTATTCCTAAAAATCCGACATTTGATAATATAATATATGTTTTTGAAAATACTCCTCTTACTAAAGCGTATTTTAATACAATGATAAATTCTTTGATTTGCGCAATTTTATCAACCTTTACAGCTATTATGGTTGGTTATGGACTTGCAAAATTCAATTTTATTGGAAAAAGAATACTTTTAGTAGCTGTTTTATTGTCTTTACTTATTCCTTTTTCAACCATTATGATACCAACATATATGAAATTTAGATATTTTGATTTTTTTGGAATCATAAAATTGATAACAGGTTCTTCAATATCTACAGTTAATACTCCTTTCCCGTTATGGTTTTTGGCTCTTACAGGATTTGGGTTTAGAAGCGGTTTGTATATTCTTATAATCAGACAAGCTTTTTGCGGTTTGCCAAAAGAGTTGGATGAGGCAGGTATGGTTGATGGAGCAAACCCATTTCAAATATTTCTTAAGATAAATGTTCCGCTTGTTCGTTCAATGGCATTTGTTGTATTTATACTCTCGTTCGCATGGCAGTGGACTGATTCGCTTTACAATAATTTATTGCTTCCGACATATGACCATTTTCCGAGAGTTCTTACTCTTATCTCTGCCAAAGTCGAAACATCGCTCGGTTCAGGTACTTATGTTGTAAGCATTTTAAGTAACACGACTCTTTTACTATTAATAATTCCTTTGCTTGTTGTATTTGTTATTTCACAACGACAACTTGTTCAAGGTATTGAACGTGCAGGTCTTGTAGGATAAGAAACTATATTAAATGAGGTTGAGCTTATGAATCTTATTGATAAAAAAAAACACTATAAAAATGACTGTTATTTTTGTACTTGGATGACACAGGGTTTGGGTCGCACCGCACAGGAGCAACTATCAAACACTAAACAAACCCGTGACTATCTTACTGAAGAAAGTGTTTTTGGCGAAAACGGCACAGCTTCCGTATATCCCAAAATCAAAAGTGATTTATTGTTTGTAATTGATGATGGTTGGGATGTTGGATATAATCTCCATATGGGACGCAACCGCGATCAGTTTGGTTCACTTATAGTAAATGACGAGCGCTTTCCTTCTTGTACAGGCACACCGGCAGAAAGACTCGAAAAATTAAATAATCTTGTAAAAAATGCAGGTTGGAAAGGTCTTGGAATTTGGATTTGTTCTAACGCTTGCGGCGAAACTGTACATGAGCGACTAAGTCTTGATGATTCTCGTAAATATTGGCGTGAGCGTATGTTGTGGTCTAAAGAGGCGGGTGTTACTTATTGGAAGGTTGACTGGGGTCATTATGAGCGTGACGAATCTTTCCGTTTAATGTTGGATGAAATTGCTAATGAGGTGTATCCTGAACTTGTTATAGAACATGCCGGATGTGTTCAAGCGCTAAATGGCGTTGAAATCAACAATCCTAATTCAAATGATTCAGGACTTTTTATGGATTGGAAAGATGAACACATTCATTGGTTAAACCTTGTGAAATTCTCCAAAGTTTTTAGGACTTATGACATACTTAATCAGCTTTCTATTCCTACAACCCTTGACCGCGTCTATAATACACTACGTTTAGCTTATGAAAGCGACACTGCAAATTGTGTGCTGAACTGTGAAGATGAAATGTATATTGGTGCGGTTTTAGGTTTGAATTTAGGCATAATGCGTTCAAAATTATGGCGACCTGTAGATTTACAGACTTGGGACCCAACAAACTTCCGTTATCGTACAACTGAGGTTGAGCGTGCATTGAATTGGCTTCTTTACTTTGCACCTCCGATGGGCGTAAATGAAGTTGCAGTCTCGGCATCTGAAGAACTTCTTACAGAATCTCACAATTGTGACGAAAGAATTTTTGCAGGTAAATATACAGGGAAAACAGTAAAACAAAGCGCACCGGCAATTATTGCAAGAGGTTGCACATTACCAAATGTAGAATACTCAGAAGAAGAGAAACCTTTTATAATTGCAGCACGAAATAAGACGGGCGCATACTCCGTTGCGGCTCTTTATCGCAAACTTGGTCAAGAAGAGTATCGCACACCTTTAGCAGAAACCACAATGTTTATTGATAATGTCGATGCGCCAATAGGAATTTTTGGATATCATGGTAAACTTATTTTAAAATATCCTTTATCGGTTAAAAACTATCGTATTTTAATGCAAGACCTTGCATCAGATATTGCCGAAGATATTACCCAGAGTGTGGAGTTTTTAGATAACTGCATTCTTATTGATGGTGAAATTATAAATCGTATAGGCAAAACTGCAAATAAGGGTGAAGACATATCGGAGCCGGGTGTTGTAATTAAATTGCTTCGTTAAGAATAATTAAGTGAGAAAAGCAACTTAAAATAATATTTATGGTGGTATATTATGGAGAACTTATTTAATAATGGTTATATATCAGTAATTGATTTTGGTGCACAAAACAACGGAGAAATTTTATGTACTGAGTCAGTTCAGACAGCCATAGATGCTTGTTCAAGAAGTGGGAAAACATTATATTTCCCCGCCGGAAAATATTTAATGGGTACGGTTTATCTTAAAGACAATACATATATTTATTTGGCTGAAGGTGCCATAATTCTTGGCAGTAAAAATACAAGAGATGATTTTGCGCCCGATGAATACCGAGAAAAGCCATTATATCAAGACCCATCACATAGTTATTATAACCATAGTCTTTTTGTTGCAAAGGGATGCAAAAACATTGTGTTTTCCGGATTTGGAACAATTGATATGCAGTCGGCTTGGGAATTGGACGAAAGGGATTTTGGTGAGAGCAGTCTTGACCGCAAACGTGGAGCAAAGACACTTACTTTTGTTGAGTGTGAAAACGTTGTTGTCAAAGACCTTACACTTCTTAATTCGACAGACTTAACTCTTTATCTTTTGGGTTGTGAGGATGTTCGTGTTAGCGGTTTGAATATCGTAGGACACATAGACGGAATAAGCCCTGATTGTTGTAAAAATGTAACGATTTCAGACTGTATTGTTAAAACCGGTGATGATGGTATAGTAATCAAAAGTTCGTATTCATTGTTAAGGCATCAATTTTGTGAAAATGTTACTATCACCAACTGCATAGTTTCAAGCCGATGTAGTGCAATAAAATTCGGTACTGAATCAAACGGGGGATATAGGAATATAACAGTTTCTAATTGTGTGGTAGAAAATACTCGCCTTAGTGGTCTGGCACTTGAAATTGCGGACGACGGTATAATGGAAAATATTATAGTTTCCAATATTACTATGCATAACGTTGGAACACCTCTATTTATAGTTTTGTGCAACCGTGGAAGAGGACCGGGACTTACCGAAAATGGTGTAGTAAGAAATATATTTGTAAACAATTTAATTGCTACAGGACCTTATGAGCCTTGGGAAGCTTGCATACATGATTATTATAATCAACACACGTTGCAAAAGCCTGAAATTGTCACAAGTTCTATAACAGGTTTAAGCAATCAAAAAGTTGAAAATGTTACGCTTTCAAATGTGTATATTGAGGTCCCGGGCGGCGAAATAGATGATATGAAGAATCATGATGTTCCTTACAAGGATAGAAACTATCCTGAAAATCATATGTATGGAAAGCTTCCAGCTTATGGTTTATATTGCAGACATTGTTCCGGATTGGTTCTTCAAAATGTTAAATTTAAGGCATTAGAAGAAGATAATAGAGATGCATTAGTTTTTGATGACGTTACACAGTAGCGGTTTAAAAAATTGATTTTAAATTGGTGGTAGGTTATGGATTTTAAAAATATTCCTAGTAAGTTTTATCCTGCTTATACATGGTCTTGGAATAATACTATTACACGAGAAGGTATTGAAAATCGAATTGAGGAAATGTATAAAAATGGAATTCGTGCCTTTTATGTAATAGCTGAGCCTGACAACTGGTTTCCTAATGGACGTGCCACACATTTGTCACCAAAATATTTGTCTGATGAATATTTGGATTTGTTGTTTTACACATTCCAAAAAGCAAGAGAAAAAGGCATGTACACTTGGCTATATAATGAGGGAGCTTATCCATCTGGTTGTGCTTGCGGCTTGGTTACCGAAAAATACCCTGAACTTGTGTACAAGTATATATCTGTAAAAAAATTCGTTTTACAAAAAGGTGACATTTATGTGCCATGTGAACATTCTTTGTCTGCTTTTATTGGAGAAAAGCGCATTTTTGAAGGCTATGCACTTACGGATGATGCTGAAATTTGGGAATATTATTGGAACTCGTGCGGTGACCATCGTTTAAGTTTGCGAGTTGATAATGCGGAGCGAAGAGGATCGGAAGAATTTATTAAAATAACTCATGACAGATTAAAATCACGTTTCGGCAATTATATGGGAACTGAAGTTCAGTATATGTTTGACGATGAATCATATATGGGTGGTTGGACTAAAGATTTAGATAAGATTTTCTATGAGAAATACGGTTATGATATTACCGATTATGCTCCATTTATAGCTAATGTAAAGTCACCAAAGACAGACAAACAATATCGTGCAGTTAGCGACTATATGATGTTGTGCGGTGATTTAGTTCGTGATAATTATTTTGTTTTGATGCAGGAATGGCTACATAAAAATAATATGCAGTCGGTTGGTCATTTAGATAATGATGATAAAGTGCAGTGTGCGTATATGATGCATTACGGAAATGTAATGAAAACTATGCGTGCATTTGACGTTCCTGGTATTGATGTTATTTGGGAACAGATTTCATATCCTAAAAATGCAAAGTGTTGTAAAGATGATACGGTGTCTTTCTTTCCGAGACTTGCCTCGTCTGCCGCAAGACAAACTGGTAAAAATGTTTCTTTAAGCGAAAGTTTTGCTGTTTATGGAGCCCATGTAACACCAGATTTAATGCGATTTGTTGTGAATTACCAGGCTGTGCGAGGAATAAATTTATTTAATTTTATGGTAATGTCTAACGACTGTGAAACGCCTATGCGGCACCAGTTTAGACCTAATTTCCTTTCAGATAATGTGGGAATGGATTGTCTGCGTCAGATAAATGACTACACAGCCCGTCTTTCATACATTATGCAACAAGGAAAAAGCGATATTAAAACCGCACTGTATTATCCTTTGCGAAGTATTTGTGCAGGTGGAGTAAAAGGAAAACTTGCGGGAGAAAACTTTGTTGCACTTGGTGAGATGTTAGAGAAAAACGGAGTTTCATTCGATTTTATTGATGAAGATTTTGTACTAAATGCAGAAATCAAAAATGGCGCTCTAGTTGGGGAATTTGTTTCTTACGAAAATGTTTTTGTAGCACACGGAGATTTTGAAATCCCCGAGGTGATAGAAAAACTCTCATTGATCAAATCGGAAATACGTCGTGATATTAAGCGAAACAGTCCGTCACTACAATCTAGAAAAGTGGTTTTTGATGATGGAAATGATGGCTATTTTGTTTATAACCAAAGCGGTGAAATATTGCAAGAAAGCATAGAGATACTATCAAATAAAAATCTTTATGAGATAGATTTATTTACAGGGGAAGTATATAGTATTCCTTATGAGAAAAACGAAAATAGTGTTAAGGTAGATATTTCTCTTTTGCGTGGTGAGGGTGTTTTCTTCTGGCTTACTAATGAAGAACAAATCGCACAACCAAAGCCGGTTTGGAAGAAATATTGCGAGCTTACAAATTTAAAATCTTCGATTAGCAGAATTTATAAATTAGATTACGAAAAAGGGGTAAAGAATATTTATCCCGAACCTAATTGGCAAGATGGTCTTATCAAATGGGACGAAAGTTTATCAGGTGAGGCAACATATATTTGTAAAATCCCACATCTTGCAAATGGTGATTACCGACTGAATTTAGGTGGGGTTCGCCACTATGCGAAAATATATCTGAACGGAGAAAAAATTGCGGAAAGCACAATGTATCCCTATACTGTTTTATTAAATGGTGTAAAGGGAGGGAAAGAACTAAAGATAATTGTTGCTAATACACCTGCTAATGAATGTGCGAGAAGCGATTATTTTAAGCGACATTTACCTAAAGATGTAGGTCCTTATCATGAGCGTATGGTAATATCTGAACGTGAAGAAAAAGCGGGTGGATTGTTTGGACCTGTTGTTCTTGAGGTGAAAAAATGAAAATATTATTTTTAGGTGATAGTATTACGGAAGGTGTTGGGGCTAGCTGTTGTAAAAACAATTATACAAATCTTGTGTGTCAAATGTTAAACTGTGAAATGATTAACTACGGTGTTAGCGGTACAAGGATTGCTAGACAAACCTATGTGCATTGTTCTCCTATGTGGAATTATGATTTCAGGCTTCGAGCTCAAATAATGGATGAACAAGCAGATGTAGTTTTCGTGTTTGGAGGCACAAACGATTATGGACACGGTAATCTTGTTTTAGGAGATATTAAGACTAGAATACCGCATACTTTTTGTAATGAACTTCGACTTTTGGTTGAATATTTGTGCGAAAAATACGGCAAAGAAAAATTGTGCTTTATTCTGCCTATTCATCGTTTTGATGAAGATGGTGTTGCCTGTAAAGGTGAAAGCGGAAAAGAAATCGGAGCAAGTTTGTCGGAATATGTAAATGTTATGCGAGAAATTCTCAGTGAATATGAAATAGATTATATAGATTTGTACGAAAACGGTATTCCACAACCAACCACTAACACAGGTGATGAATTTACAACGGATGGTGTACATCCTAATGATAATGGACATAAGCTTATTGCAGAAAAAATTTGTGAATATATTAAAAGGGGAAAATAAAAATGAAAACAGTAAAAGATAAGTATTTAGTTGTAGGTGCAGATTTTGCAGGATTTCCTTTAAAAGAAGCAGTTGTCGCTCATTTACAGGAAAAAGGTTGGAAAATAACCGACCTCGGTGTAACAAAGGATAGTGACCCTAACGATACTGAAAATATGTTCCACAGAGTAGGTCTCAGAGTTGGTGCACAAATTAGCGAAGGAAACTTTGAAAGAGCCCTTCTTTTCTGCGGTACGGGTATGGGCATACATATTGCTGCAAGTAAATGTCCTCATGTTCATGCGGGCGTTGTTGAAAGCGTTCCTGCTGCACTTCGTGCTATTACAGGTAATGGCGTAAATGTTCTTGCAATGGGTGCGTTTTATGTTGCTCCTGCAATGGGATGTGATATAGCTGATGCCTACTTAAATGCTGAACTTGGAAGCGGATACGAGTGGTGGTACAATTTTTATGAATTCCATAAACTTGCTATTGATGAACTAGAAGCTTTCAATTACGAAGAATATAAGAAAAACGGCTTTAAGATGGAACACCTTGGAGATTACCCGTTAAAGTTGGAGAAGAAAAAAGAAAACGACTAATTTAAAAAATGTTAAGGTGGTCTTAATATGAATAATCGATTTTATTGGGAAACACGACCGTTGGCAAACGAAAAAAATATAGTTTTGGGTGAAAAATACCGTTTTACAGTATTAACACCAAATCTTATTCGTATGGAGTATTCAAAAAGCGGTATTTTTGAAGACAGAGCTTCCCAATCTGTATTTTTTAGGGATTTTCCACAAGTCGATTTTAAGTTTTCAAATGAACAAGATAATGTTGTTATAGAAACGGAACATTTAATACTGACTTATGTTGCAAATGCGCCATTTAATTTTGATACATTAAAAATCAAATTAAAGTGCGAACCGGCATCAGAGTGGCATTTTTCGGAGCCTTTTGAAACCTTAGGAGGCACTGTTAAAACTTTGGATGGTATAAATGGTCCTATAAAATTGAATGATGGTGTTTGTTCTCGAAACGGATTTTCAGTTATTGATGATAGTGACAGTTTGCTTATTGATGATGAAAATTTGGTAGCAGTTAGGAACAAAAATACCTATGATGGATATTTCTTTGGATATGGTTTTGATTATTTGACTGCTGTAAAAGATTTATATCGTCTCACAGGAGCGCCTGGTATGCTTCCTAAATATGCTCTTGGCAACTGGTGGAGTCGATTTCATCCTTACACACAAGATGAATATCTTGCTCTTATGGATAGATTTACTGCGGAAAACATACCATTTTCCGTTGCAGTAATTGATATGGATTGGCATATAAGAGATATTCCAAAAGAACTCAAAGACCCTGAGGCTCATTTGTTGGGTTCAAAGGAAGATTGGACGGGATACACCTGGAACGAAAACCTTTTTCCCGATTATAAGGCGTTTTTAAAAGGTTTACACGATAGAAATTTACATTCATCACTCAATTTACATCCTGCTCAAGGTGTGCGCAGACACGAAGCAATGTACGAAAAGGCAGCGCTTGCAGACGGTATAGATACAAGTGAAGGCAAAAGAGTTCCTTTTAATGTTCTGTCAAAATCTGCGATGGAAAACTATTTTGATGTTTTATTACATCCTTATGAAGAAAATGGTGTTGATTTTTGGTGGATGGATTGGCAAGAGCCTAAAAACTATTGGTGGATGCATGAGCCCAATAGAAATGGCATATTGAAAGACGAGCGTGAGATTTTAGATCCGCTTTGGATGTTAAACCATCTTCATGTTGCAGATATCAAGAGAAACGGTAAGAGACCAATGTATTTTTCTCGTTATGCCGGAGTGGGAAGTCACCGCTATTCATTAGGCTTTTCAGGCGACACTTTCGTTACTTGGTCATCACTTGATTTTCAACCTTATTTTACAGCTACTGCTTCAAATGTAGGATACTGCTGGTGGAGTCATGATATTGGTGGTCATTTTCACGGATATGGCGATTCAGAGCTTACAACCAGATGGCATCAGCTTGGTGTTTTTTCACCTATAAACAGAATGCATAGCGAACCGAATCCGTTGATTAGTAAAGAACCTTGGCATCACCCTAAAGAGTACGAAACTGTAATAAAGGAATATCTAAATCTTCGCTATAAGTTGTTGCCGTATATATATACAATGAATTATAGGACGAATGCTCAGTTAGAACCATTGGTTCAGCCTATGTATTATACACATCCAAAATGTTCAGCAGCATACGATGTAAAAAATCAGTTTTGGTTTGGTAGTGAACTCATGATTGCGCCAATTACAGAACCTAAAGATCCGATAGATAATTTATCAAAAACTACTGTTTGGTTACCAAAGGGCAAATGGTTTGATTTCTTTAACGGAACTCGCTATGAAAGCACTAATGGTAGAACAATTGATGTTTTTCGTTCTTTGGACGAGTATCCTGTTTTTGCAAAAAGTGGTGCTATCATTCCTATGATGCAGGTTAATGGTAATAATATTGAAAATTCCGAAAATATGGATGTTGTTGTTTTCCCCGGTGCAGATAATGAGTTTGTTTTATATGAGGACGAGGGTGAGTTTGATAATTATAAGAATGGTGCCTTTGTTAAAACTAAAATGGAACAAAAATTCACTTCTAGTGCCTCTACATTTATAATCAACCCTGCTCAAGGTGATACATCATTGATACCTGAAAAACGCACATGGAAAATTGCTTTTAGAGGATTTTCAAATTCTATGCAAATAAAAGTTTTGGTAGATGATATTGAGTATGTTCCAACAATAACTGTAGATGACTCTACACATACTACTGAAATTTTGGTTTCGGCTGATGTAAATCAAAAAATTGTGATAAGTCTCAGTTCTGAAAATATGGTTGCTGATAATGGTAGTTATTTGGAGCGTTGTTTTGACATTTTAAAACAAAGTAAAATAAGCAATCCAACTAAAAAAAGAGTTTACCAACTTTTGCACAGCAACTGTGATCTTCACACGTTTTTGTATCAAATCAATCAAGAAATATCTGAATACTATCATCTATATTCGGCATTAAAAGAGCAAGTTACTTTGACTAGAGAAAAATAGTATGTAGCTTGTTATTTGAAATTAGCTTATATTGTTTTTTGATAGGAGAAGAATAATGAAAATAATTGATAAGATTGTTCGTAAGCAAAAAGCACGTCAGTTTGCAGATCCTATAACGATTGTGTGTCTTGGCGATAGTGTTACTGAAGGCTGTTTTGAATGCTATATAAATGAAGAAGGACGAATTGCTACTGTATTTGAACGAAACAATTCTTATTCGGTTAAACTGCAGAAAATATTAACATTTTTATATCCAACAGTACAATTCAATGTAATCAATAGCGGTTTTAGTGGTGGTTGTGCAGAAAATGGTTTGCAAACTTTAGAACGCGATGTTCTAAAGTTTTCCCCAGACCTTGTAATTGTTTCTTATGGGTTAAATGATTCAGGACGCACAATAGATGAGTATGTTAAGAATTTGTCTGCTATTTTTGAAAAAATAAAAGCCACAGGTTCTGAAATAATATTTCTTACACAAAATTTTATGTGTTCTAAAATAAGTCCCTACTTAACTGAAAAGCCATTGAAGGATTTGGCAAACGACCTTGCAAAAAGACAAAATACCGGAGTTTTAGAACAGTATTTTGATAAAGCAAAGGAAATATGTAAAAATTATGATATAGAAATTTGTGATTTATATTCTGTTTGGAAGGCAATGGCTAAATGTGAAATTGATACAACGGAATTACTGTCAAATAAACTGAATCATCCTATCAGGGAATATCACTATTATATTGCAATTAAAATCATAGAAAAGATAATTGGAATATAAAGTATTGAGGAAGCAAAATGAAATTTTTAACTAACGAATTTTTACTCAAAACCGAAACAGCGAGAAAGTTGTATCACGATTATGCCGCAGACATGCCGATAGTCGATTACCACTGCCATATAAATCCGCAGGAGATTTATGAGGACAGAAAGTTTGAAAGCATAACACAAATTTGGCTTGGCGGAGACCATTATAAATGGCGTCTGATTCGCTCAAATGGTGTAAATGAGGGTGAGATTACAGGCAATGCTGATGATTTAACCAAATTTAGACACTTTGCAAAAATGCTTTCTAAAGCTATCGGCAACCCGATGTATCATTGGACACATTTGGAACTCAAAAAATACTTTGATTATGACGGTGTTTTAAACGAAGATACCGCCGATGAGGTATATGCTCTTTGCAATAAAAAACTTCAAAACGATGATATGACGGTTAGAAGTCTTATCAAAAAATCAAATGTTAAAATGATTGGTACTACCGATGACCCAATAGATAGCTTGGAGTGGCATATTAAACTTAAAGAGGATAAAACCTTTGATGTGTTGGTTGCTCCATCATTCCGCCCAGATAAAGCGGTAAATATTGAAAAAGCAGGCTTCTCAGAATACATAGAAAAATTATCAAAGGCATCGGGTATTGAGATAAAGAGTGCAGAAGATGTTAAAAAGGCACTTTCTAACCGTCTTGATTTCTTTTGCGAACTCGGCTGTCGTGCTACCGACCATGGTTTAGATTATGTGGTCTTTTCACCAGCAAGCGATGAAGAGGTAGAAAATATATTTGCAACTGTTATAAATGGTGGTACAGTATCACAAGAAGACGCTGACAAATATAAAACTGCAATAATGCTACACCTTGGAAAAGAGTATGCAAAACATGGCATTGTAATGCAACTGCACTATGGTGCACAAAGAAATACAAATACAAAAATGTTCGAGCGTTTAGGTCCAGATACCGGATTTGACTGTATTTCGGTTAAGGATTGCGGTGAAAAAATAACAGGCTTTTTAAATGCTCTTGAAATGGAAAATGCACTACCTAAAACCATTCTATATTCACTCAATCCTCAAGATAATGAGATGTTAGGTACAATACTTGGTTGTTTCCAAGGAACAGAGGTTGCCGGTAAAATACAACAAGGTTCAGCTTGGTGGTTTAACGATACAAAAACAGGTATGGAAGCACAACTTAAATCTCTTGCAAATCTGTCACTTCTTGGAAACTTTGTAGGTATGCTTACTGATTCTCGTAGTTTCTTGTCATACACAAGACACGAGTATTTCAGAAGAATACTTTGTAATCTAATTGGAGAATGGGTAGAAAACGGTGAGTACCCGAATGATGAAAAAACTCTTGGCAAAATAGTACAAGATATATGCTATAACAATGCAGAAAGATATTTTAATATTTAATTATGAAAAAGGTAATCAAATCATTTATATATACCATTTTAGGCACTGCGTTAACGGGTTTTGCAGTAAGTGCCTTTTTAACGCCAAATAAAATTGTTTGCGGCGGAGTTTCGGGTATATCTACAATACTTTATCAAACATTGAATATTGCGCCTGGTCTAACATTTGCAGTTATAAATATAGTTTTTCTTATATTCGGTATTAAATTTTTAGGTAAGGAATTTACGGTTAAAACACTTTTCGGAGCAGGATTACTTTCCTTGTTTGTACAGTTGTTTTCGTATTTGCCTGCTGTTACGAACAATATTTTCTTGGCTTCATTTTTTGGTGGAACCTTATACGGTCTGGGTATAGGCATTGCATTCGCTGCCGGTGCATCAACAGGCGGTACAGATATACTAAGTCGAATAATACAACATTTTTTGCCACAATTCCCAATAGGCAAACTGCTTTTAGTTGTTGATGGATTGGTCATAGTAGCGTCCCTTATCGTATTTAAAGATACCGAGCTTATTTTATTTGGAATATTTGCACTTTTCTTTTCTACCTTTTGCGTTGACTGGCTTATAAAAAAACTTAATATATCAAAAATTGCATTTGTTATCACTGATAAAGGCGAAGAAATATCTAACTTTCTTATTTCTACTTCACCGCGTGGTGTTACAATAATTAAAGCAATAGGAGCATATAGTTCTGAAAAGAAAAAGTTATTGTTTTGTGCACTAAAAGAAAACGAGGTGCCTACCTTTCAAAATAAAATTTTAAGCATTGATAAAGAAGCGTTTATAGTCTATTCAGAATCGCAACAGATTATGGGAAACGGGTTTTATATATATAGATAATTTTGTAGAGGATGAAAATATGAATATTAAAGATAAAGCAGTAAA
>JAZNWW010000097.1:0-17617 GCA_045593535.1 Acutalibacteraceae bacterium | reverse complement strand
TAACGAAGTAGAAGTGTTTACCTTCGCTTAAATCTTCGTCAAGCTCGTAAGTAGCGCCTGTTTCACCGGCAATCTTTACGGCTCCTGCACGTGTTTCGTCATCACAGGAATACCACTGATAGGTGAGTGCGCCCTCACTTTCTGCAGTTACGGAAAGTGTACCTGTAACGGCACCTGCTTCGGTTTCAACATCTGTGGGACCGGCAGTAATCTTAACTTCGGGAGATACCCAACCCCAAATAGCATCAAGACCGCTCTTTGCTACAAATACGTCGTAGTAAATACGGTAATCAAATTTGTAAGCATCCGCATCAACATTTTGTTCGGGTGTGAAAATGCGCATTTTTTCAGTTTTCTTAACCAAATGAGCAGCTCCTTTAGGGCAAACGAGCATATATGTCTCACTTGCATTACTGCCGGGCATAAAGCCACCCTGTGCTCCGTTTTGGAAAACGTACTCTGTTTTCATACGCTCTGATACTACGGGAATAAGGGTTACACCATTTAATGTCTTAACCTTTAAATTAACATCACCCTGCTTGAAATCTGAAACGGTAATCATCTTTGAAATTTCGCTCGAATTTTGCAAAGCGGCGTACATATAGCTGTCGATAAAGGCTACTAATTCCTCATCATATCCGACAACTGCCTGCACTTCATTTATAAGTGAGCAAAGTGCTTCAAATGGCTTGTCCACATCGCAATTCACAGTATTTGAGCGTGAAATAGCAATAGAAGAAAGCTTTGATAAAACATAAGCGTCACATTCGGGAACAACCTTTGTTCTTACGTATTCGCCCAAAATTTTACCGGCTAAATTTGCAACGCCTGTTTCATCCATATCCTCACGGTCAATTTGAAGTGAACGAGCTCTGTCCATAGACATAGTGTAAGAAGCGTTAGAAACATTGATTGCGCCTCTTGAGAAACCGAACTCACGGTCATAATTTGCAAGACCTTCAAATTCAATATCGGGAATAATTACGGTTTTAGCACCCACAAACTTTGTGGCAAGTGCATTGTCGGCAAAGAAGCCTACCGCACTTTTTTGTGAAAAAACCTTATCGAGTTCATCCGAATATCTTGTTGCATTTTCTATAGAATTGATTGACATATTTTTTTCTCCTTAAATTTTATTTCCAAAGTCCTTTTATAAATTCTTCTGTCTCGGGAGAAATCGGACTTTTACAATTTTTAAGTGAGCCAATGCTCGACTTTTGTAATTTCTCCTCGTGTTCTTTACTTTTTTCCTGTCGCTTTTTCTGTGCCAATAAATAGCGCAAATATTCGTCAAGCAAAAGTGTACCTTTAATTTTTGAGGATTCTCTAACCTGCTCGGGTAAATCCTCCTCTCTTTTAATGTCAGGAAAATATTTTTTCAGTTCATCAAAACAATTATTTTGGGTATGGTTGCCCTCAAATGAAATGATTTTTTCAACCAAGTCGTTATCTCCCGAGCATTTTTCCAAAAGCTCTTCTTTTCGCTTTTGGTTTTTTTCGTTTTCAAGGCTTTGCAAAAATTGGGGAATCGTTTTTTCTTCGCTTGAAGCCAGCTTTTTTAACTGCTCCAAGGTATCAGAAATCAGGTCATATTTCATTCCCTTTTGTGCAAGAATTGAAGCTTCCTCTACAGTCAGATATTTAATTTCCTTGTTGAATTTAACAGGAATTTTTGTCTTTTCTATATCTTTTGGTGTGGTAGCCTCGATATTGTTCTTTTCTTTTTCTTCTGTCATAGCTTCTCCTTAAAATCATAGTTGTTCTGTGCCGTCATAGCTAAAAAAGTTTTGAATTTCACTGTTTTCTTCCACGACTCTTATTTCGGGTTTTACTTCTTTTATCGGTTTTTTATCCCTGTTAAATCCTAAATGAAATCCCAATAAAAAGGTAAAAACCGCAATAATAAAGCTTATTACTGTCATAAATCCCAATCTCCTTTCAAATCATCACTCAGAATATCCGAATTTTCTACAATCACATCTTCGATTTGGGGCTTAAAAAATTTAACATCAAAAAAGGCATATCTTAAAGCATCGCACAAATGATTGTCACTGTCTTTTGGGAGTCTTTGACCTTTTTCATTTGTTCTGTCGGAATAAATGTAGGATGATAACTCCCGTATCATATTTACACATTTTCTGTTAACCGTAATTTTATATTCGTTAATGCCTGCAATACCGTTTAAAATACTGTCTCTGCCCTTTTGCGATGGCATAATTCTGCCGATTCCGAGCCTTTTTAAATCATCATTTGATTTAGGCTCTGCCGCATCAGCTCGTATTCTCTCCTTTGAGTAGCCCAAAGCCTTAATTTTTTCGGCAATATCGCAGTTAAGCATTTTTTTTTGATAAAACTCATCAAAAATGTAAATCTCTTTGTCAATCGGATTAGCGGCAAATCCTACAAAGGCTGTAGGGTCATTTGTATATCCGTAATCAAGTCCGAAGAAATTTTTCCATTTGTAGCTATCAGAGGATTTAATCTCCATTTCTCCGATTTGCCAATTTTCAAATACAAGTCCTTCGGAAATACCCCATTCCCCGAGTCCCGCTACCGCATATTTTCTCGGATTTTCTTTTTTCATCCGTTCGAAAACCTGTCGGTCGGTATTGTCCAAAAATTCGTTTATTAAATAGTTTGTTGAAAAGGTTGCTGTAAAAGAATTTTTAGTGTCAAAAAATCGTTTTTTAAGCCAATGCCCCTCACTCCAAGGGTTAAAGGTAATAGTGGTTTGCTTGTAAAGCGGCGATGGTATTTCTCCTCTTGGCACCGAAAGGTCAAGCTTGTCAAAATCGCTTTCATTAGCAATTTCGAAGCCCTCCTCAATCCAAACATAGTTGAGATATCCGTAAGGCACTGTGGTAGAGGCGAGCTTTAAAACATCATCAAACCCTCTAAATAAAATTTTCTGCCCCGTTGGTTTGTAAACCATTTCAAGCGGAGAGACCGTATTATTCCAAAGATTTGTCACGCCGAGTCTTTCCTGTGCCCATTTGAGCTGTGCAAAGGTTGAGTCTCTGTGTGTGTTCATTACCTGTCTTACTACCAAAAGATTGCTTTTTTCCTCCTTCATCAGCCTGAAAATAAAATTAAGAGCAGTCGTAGCACTTTTTTTAGAGCCCTTTCCGCCCTTTAAAACTCTATAACGCTTTTTGCAATTCCAAAACTCGTCATATCCATCGCCTACAATTTGCGACATCTTAATTTGAGATGTCGTCAACAATTATCACCGCCTTGCCGTTTTGCTGCGGCTTGTCTTCATTTTTTTCACTGACTATAGAACGTAGCTCCTTTATAGCCGAAAGTTCACCGGAAGACGCTTTTTTGTAAAGTGCTATCATTACTGCTGTCTTTCTTGTCGGATTTTTAAGATTAAATCCCTCGTCTTTAAGTGACTGAACCTCTGCATCAGATAACCTTTCATTTAAAAGCGTTTTCATAGTTTTATAAAGTAGTTTATCGTTCTCTTTCATAGCCTTTTCCCTCCCGGCAAGGCTATAATATCGCAAATCTGTATGGACATTCCCCGACACACAACTTGAACTCTAAAGATTGGTATGGTATAATATCACCTAGGAGGCGGTATAATGAGATTAAAAAAATGGCATAAAATAACGTTTGCGATTATTTTATCTATAAGCCTTCTTATCGCCACTCTTTTTGTTTCGCAAACACTATTTGCACATAAAAAGGATTATTATACTCCCGATTATGAGCGTGTAACACTCACAGAAGAAAGCAACTATGAAACCATATTTTTGCAAACTGGTTTAGGAAGACAGGTAAGCGAAAAACTAATTTCGGAAGGTCGTTTCGATGAAATTTTAAAAGCACAGGAGCTGTTTTTCGAGCCACCAAAAGCCGAATGTACCTCGCTCCTTGGCTGGTTCACACGAGAGGACAGATTAAGTGAGTCTGCCACACCGCTTTATGACTTGCAGCCGGGCGATATACTCGTGACACTTTCTACCCACTCTGTCGGTTGGCGGCACGGTCACGCTGGACTTGTTATTGACAAATATTCGGTTTTAGAGAGTGCTGTACTCGGCTCTAACTCTGAAATTGCTTCTGTTTCACATTGGAACACCTACTCGAATTATGCTGTTTTGCGAATAAAAAATGTAACCCCCGAATTACAGTTGGAGGTTACCTCTTTCGCTCACGATAAGTTAAATGGTGTGCCATACAAACTGACATCGGGTTTATTCGGTGAAAAAGCCCCAAGCCCCGATTCAGACAGCTTTGGGCTTCATTGCTCCTATCTTGTTTGGTATGCTTGGCAACATTTCGGTTTCGATTTGGATTCGGATGGTGGCGGACTTGTCACAACCTCGGACATTCTAAATTCTAATTCTATTGAAGTGGTACAGATTTACGGTATGAACCCGAATGACTTTTTGTAATATTTTTTAAAGGTGATAAATTATGTTTGATGCAAAAGCAGTAAAATCAGATTGCGTAAATTGGATAAAGGATTTTTTCGAAAAGAACGGTAAGGACTGTAATGCGATAATCGGCATTTCAGGTGGTAAAGACAGCTCGGTTGCGGCAGCACTTTGTGTCGAGGCGTTAGGACGTGACCGTGTTATCGGTGTGCTTATGCCACAGGGTGAGCAGGCGGATATTGATATGTCGCTTCTGCTGGTTAAGCATTTAGGTATCAGGCATTTTGTTGTCAATATAAAGGATGCGGTTGAGGCTGTAAAAAACAATTTACCGAATGAGCTTTCTATCACACCTCAAACACTTCAAAATATTCCGCCGAGAGTTCGTATGACTACTCTTTATGCTGTAGCGCAAAGCACAAATGGCAGAGTTTGCAATACCTGTAATCTATCGGAGGATTGGGTGGGTTATTCGACTCGTTATGGCGACAGTGTCGGCGACTTTTCACCTATGTCAAACCTCACTGTAAAGGAGGTAAAAGCAATAGGTCGTGAGCTTGCTTTGCCCGAGGTATTGGTTGAAAAAACTCCCATAGACGGACTTTGCGGCAAAACCGATGAGGAAAATTTAGGCTTTACTTATGCTGAGCTTGACAAATATATTCGTGAGGGCGTTATTGAGGATAAGGAGAAAAAAGCACTTATAGACAAAAAGCACCAAATGAATCTTTTCAAATTAAAGCTTATGCCCTCCTTCCCGTATGAACCAAAATAAAAATACTATAAACAAAAAAGGAATATCAAAATATCCGCTTGACCTTAAAACTGCAAAAAGTCCTTGACTTTTGCTTTTTACGGGTGTAAAATACTGTTTAATAACAATGAAAGGAAAATCGTATATGTCTATAAGCTTTGAAAACTTTTATTTTCGATTTTATTTTAGTCATCCATACGGTTTTTCTGCCTTTGCAAAAACCCGTTAAATTGATGGCTTGTTTGTCGTTGGTTTGATGTGGACTACAAAGTGAAGATTAAATCCGTATGGATGTTTGAGTTGAGTCAAATCCGTACGGATTTTTTATTTTTAAGGAGATTGGTATAATGAATTTAACATTTGAAAGAAGGCTTCCTATTCCAAAGGAAATTAAAGAGATGTGTCCGCTGTCGGCCGACTTAAATAAAATTGTTAAAGAAAGAGAAAAAGAAATTGCCGATATTTTCACCGGCAAAAAAGATAAACTGATTTTAATTATCGGTCCTTGCTCTGCCGACAAAGAGGATAGCGTAATAGATTATATTGAACGTCTTCGCAAGGTTCAGGAAAAGGTTGCGGATAAAATATTCATAATTCCGAGAATCTATACAAACAAGCCGAGAACAACCGGTGAAGGCTATAAAGGTATGCTACATCAGCCAAACCCGAATGAAAAACCTGATATGCTAAAAGGTATTATGATGATTAGAGATTTGCATATCAGAGCCATTAAAGAAACCGGATTTTCTTGTGCAGATGAAATGCTCTATCCCGAAAATTACCGATATTTAGATGATGTTTTGGCTTATGTTGCCATAGGCGCTCGCAGTGTTGAAAACCAACAACACCGACTCACCGCCAGCGGTATTTCGGTTCCTGTAGGAATGAAAAATCCCACAAGCGGAGATTTTTCGGTTATGATGAACGCCATTAAAGCAGCTCAACACAAACACACCTTTATATATCGTGGATGGGAGGTCCATTCACAAGGTAATCCGCTCTCACACGCAATTCTTCGTGGATATGTCAACAAACACGGTCAGTCGCTTCCAAACTATCATTATGAAGATTTAGAGCTTTTGTGTAAGCTGTATGATGAATCAGGACTTGATAATCCCGCTGTGATTATTGATACCAACCACGCAAATTCAGGCAAACAACCGCTTCAGCAAATGCGTATTGCCAAGGATGTTATGCACAGCGCACGCCACGACAGCGCTATTAAAAAGCTTGTTAAGGGCTTTATGATTGAAAGCTATATTGAAGACGGCGCACAAAAGGTTGGCGAATGTGTTTACGGTAAATCCATAACCGACCCTTGTCTCGGTTGGGAAAAGAGCGAAAAGCTTATCTACGACTTAGCAGAATTGGTTTAAGAAAGGAAAACTTAAATGAAAATAGGAATTATAGGACTTGGACTTATCGGCGGTTCTATGGCAAAAGCCATAAGACTCAATACCGAGCACTATGTTTTAGGTATGGACATTGACCGCCAAATTGTAACAAAAGCAAAAATTATTGAGGCAATAAACGAGGAACTGACCGAAAAAAATATCGGCGAGTGCGATATGCTAATTTTAGCGCTCTACCCCGAGGCTACTGTTGAAACAGTTAAAAAATATGCACCGTTTATCAAAAAAGGTGCATACTTGATAGACTGTGGCGGTGTAAAAGAAAAGGTTTGCAACAATATTCCTCAGATTGCAAAGGAAAACGGATTTATCTTTGTTGGCGGTCACCCAATGGCAGGTATTGAAAAAATCGGCTTTAAATATTCAAATGCCGAGATTTTTGCAGATGCTTCGATGATTTTAACCCCTGATGACAATGTAAAAATTGAAGACCTTGCTAATATCAAAATTTTCTTTTTGTCGATAGGTTTTGGAAAAATAACCGTAAAATCCGCAAAAGACCACGACAGAATTATTGCCTACACCTCACAGCTTGCTCACGTTTTGTCAAACGCCTATGTTAAAAGCGAAACCGCAAAGGAGCACAAAGGCTTATCGGCAGGAAGCTTTAAGGACTTGACAAGGGTAGCTTACCTTAACGAAACAATGTGGACCGAGCTGTTTTTAGAAAATAAAGAAAATCTTATAAGCGAAATCGGCACCTTAATTGATAATTTATCTGAATATAAAGAAGCCTTAAAAACCGAAAATGCCGATAAATTAAAGGAATTATTAAAGTGTGGAAGAGAGCTAAAAGAAGCTCTTGATAACGATTAAATAAATTCCGAATATATATTTTAAAGGAGACAAGGGAATTTTCCCTTGTCTCCTTTTTTAAAATGCCTGTTTTAAAACCTCTAAAATATCGGCTTTTGTCATAAATTTATACCCTCCGCCTTCTTCAATACTGTCGGCTATAAGCGGTATCATTTCCTCTGTCACACCCACTTCACGCAAAGTTGTAGGTATGCCCATTTCCTTTATAAAATCAGATAATTTTTCAATACCCATAAGGGCGATTTCCTCTTTGGTGAGACCTTCATCTCTGACCGCCCAGACCTTCTTTGCGAAGCGGACAAATTTGTCAAGTCCGTCTTTGTAAATGTATTTATAATAAGGAATAGAAACAATAGCAAGACCTACTCCGTGGGCGCAGTCGGTATATGCGCCGATTTGGTGCTCAATTCCGTGAACAAGCCAATCCTGTGTTTTTGAAAGTCCTGTAATACGGTTTAGCCCCATAGTCGCACACCACATAATATTGCTTCGTGCCTCATAATCGTTCGGATTTTTGAGCGCCTTACGGGTTGCAACTATCAGCGACTCCAAAACGCCCTCAATTAAATAGTCGGTGGTGTTATCATCCTCACCCGAAAAATATTGCTCTAAAAGGTGAGAAATGATGTCAAAAATACCGCTTGTCATCTGATATTTTGAGACAGAAAAGGTGTATTCGGGATTGAGAATAGAAAATTTAGGGTTAACCTCGGGCGGAAAAACTCTGCCCTCTTTGATTTTTACCTCCTCGTTTGTAATAACCGAGCCACCATTCATCTCGGAGGCAGTACCTACCATTGTGAGAATAGAAGCAACGGGAACTACTTCGTTTTCGAGAGGCTTGAAATCGACCCAATATTTTTGCCAAGGGTCACCCTCGCAGTAAGCCGAGACAGAAATTGCCTTTGCACAGTCAATAACACTGCCGCCACCTACTGCTAAAATTAGGTCTATGTTATTGTCTCTGACAAGCTTTGCACCCTGTAAAACCTGACTGTAACGGGGATTTGGGTTAATACCCTCAAGCTCGACAATATTTTTGTTCCCTCTTTTTAAAATTTCAACCACTTTATCGTAAAGTCCGATTTTCTTAATCGCACCTTTACCGTAAACAAGCAAAATATTCTTACCGTAATTTTTAAGCTCTTTTTTTAAATTATTTAGCGATTCCTTGCCAAAATAAATCTTTGTAGGATTATAAAATTCAAAATCATAAATCATAAAACAACCTCCCTTTAAAATCATTTTACCATCATTTCCCCAAAATGTATAGTAAAAAGATTTTTAAAACTATAAATAAAGCTGTTTTTACGCTTGACTTTAGTGCGGTGATGTGGTAGAATGTGAAAGTACTTTTTAATTTAGGAGATTATTTTGTATGAACAAAAAGAGTAAAAACGATGCTTTAAAGCTTTATAAAGCAATACTCACCTTAAAAAATGAAGAGGAATGTGCCGCTTTTTTCGAAGATATCTGCACATTTCAAGAGGTTGAGGCAATCGCCCAGCGCTTAGAGGTTGCCTGCAATTTGGTTGAGGGCAAAAGCTATGTTGATATAAATAAGCTGACAGGTGCTTCTACCGCTACTATTTGCAGGGTAAGCAAGGCCTTGAATTACGGTGATGGTGGCTACAAGACAGTAATTGAGAGGTTAGAAAAAAATGACAATAAATGAAAATATTTTAAAATTTGATGAAAAGGCAGTATTCACTTTAAGAGAGCTTTATGACAGCTATGGCTACCGCCAATTCAAAATGAGTAAGTTTGAGGAATATGATCTTTACTCAAAGAACAAGGACTTTTTGGTATCTGACGGTGTTATCACCTTTAATGATACAAACGGAAAGCTTTTAGCCTTAAAGCCTGATGTGACCTTATCAATAATCAAAAACTCGAAGGATATAAACGGACTTTGCGAAAAGTTTTATTACAACGAAAATGTTTACCGAATTTGTGAGCAAACACACGCTTACAAAGAGATAATGCAAACCGGTCTTGAGTGCATAGGAGACATAACCGAAAAAGAAGTTTTTGAGGTGACACTTCTAGCACTAAAAAGTCTTGAAAAATTAAGTGACAATTTCCGCTTGCAGATTTGCCATATAGGTCTTTTGAAGGCATTTTTTGATGAATACGGAATAAGTGATTCTGCAAGAAAAGAAGTTATCACCGCTCTCGGCGAAAAAAATATCGGCGTACTTAAAGAGCTTTTAAATAAAGATAGCTTTAATGCTTTAAAATGCTTGATCAGAAATCACTCCTCGCTAAAAGAAGCAATTTCTGATATTGAAGCTATCATTAAAGGTGAAGAAACCTCCGCTTATGTAGCAGAGCTTAAAAGCATTTGCGAAAAGCTAATGGCAGAGGGCTTCTCGGATAAAATCACGATTGATTTTTCAATAATCAGTAATGAGGGCTATTACAGCGGTATTGTTTTTAAAGGCTTTATTGATGGTATTTCAACCAGAGTGCTTTCGGGCGGTAGATATGATAAACTGATGAAACGTATGAACAGAAGCTCGGGTGCTGTCGGCTTTGCGGTATATCTTGACACTCTCGAACGTTTGAGTGAAACAAAATCTTCCGATGGTTATATAAACATTGCTCTGCCAAAAGGCAGACTCGGTGAAAAGGTTTATGATATGTTCGAAAAAGCAGGCTTTGACTGTCCCGCTATCAAAGAGCCTAACCGTAAGCTTATTTTTGAGAACGAGGAAAAGAAGCTGCGCTTTTTCTGGGTTAAGCCTTCGGATGTTGCAATTTACGTTGAGCGAGGAGCTGCTGACATAGGTGTTGCAGGTAAAGATATTTTGCTCGAATACACCCCCGATGTTTACGAGCTTTTAGACTTGAACATCGGCAAATGTCGTATGGCAGTAGCGGCTAAAAAGGATTTTTGTGATGACACATCAAAAACCCTTCGTGTAGCGACAAAATTTTCAAATATAGCTAAAAATTATTACAACAAAAAGTGCCGCCAGATTGATATAATTCATCTTAACGGCTCAATCGAAATAGCACCAATACTCGATTTGTCAGATGTAATTGTGGATATTGTTGAAACGGGCAAAACCTTGCTCGAAAACGATTTAATGCCCTTTGAAACAATAGTGCCTATAAGCGCTCGCCTTATTTCAAACAAGGCTTCCTACGGATTCAAGCAAGACAAAATCGAAAAAATCAAAAACGGACTTTTAAAAGAGGTAAAAAACGATGATTAAAATTATGAAATACGGCGAGGTTAAAAAAGAGGAAATCTTTGCCCGAGGCGAGAGTTCTTTCGATGTTGCCGATATTGTAACCGATATTATAGATAATGTAGTGAAAAATGGCGACAAGGCGCTTTTCGAGTATTGCGAAAAGTTCGATAAAGCAAGCCTTTCTTCCCTCGAGGTGACTCCGGAAGAAATTGATGAAGCCTTTTCACTTGTTGAACCACGATTTATAAAAATAATTGAGGAAGCTGCCGAAAATATTCGTGCCTTTCACGAAAAACAGGTTAGAAACAGCTTCATAATCAATGAAAAAGATGGAATTGTAATAGGTCAAAAAGTGACACCTATTGAAAAGGTTGGGCTTTATGTGCCGGGTGGTACTGCGGCATATCCTTCGACTGTTTTGATGGACAGTATTCCCGCAAAAATTGCAGGCTGTAAGGAAATTTGTATCACCACTCCCCCTTCCCAAAACGGAAAGGTAAACCCCGTTATTTTAGCGGCGGCAAAAATTGCAGGAGTTGATAGAATTTTTAAAGTTGGCGGTGCTCAAGCGGTTGCAGCTTTAGCTTATGGTACCGAAACCATTCCAAAGGTTGACAAAATTGTAGGTCCCGGTAACGCATTTGTTGCGGAAGCAAAACGACAGGTTTTCGGTATGGTATCTATCGATATGATAGCGGGCCCCAGCGAAATTTTAGTAATTGCCGATAAAAATTCTGACCCCGCTTTTGTTGCGGCAGACCTTCTTTCTCAAGCAGAGCACGACAAAATGGCAAGTGCAGTCCTTGTTACAGATAGTATAGAGTTAGCCGAAAAGGTAAGTGAGGAAATCGAAAAACAACTTAAGCTTCTTCCCCGTGAGGAAATCGCAAGACACTCTATTGACAACAACGGAAAAATAATCGTTGCCGATAACATTTTAGATGTGATTGAGGTATCTAACGAAATCGCTCCTGAGCACTTGGAACTCTGTGTTGACAATCCGTTTGATTATCTTGACAAAATCACAAATGCAGGCAGTATTTTTATGGGTAGATACACTCCGGAAGCTTTAGGCGATTATTTTGCCGGTCCTAATCACACACTTCCGACATCGGGTACTGCGAGATTTTCGAGTCCCTTGTCAGTAGATGACTTTGTTAAAAAATCTCAATACACATATTACACAAAGCAAGCACTCAAAAAGGTTTACAGCGATGTTGCCTTCTTTGCCGAAAAAGAAGGACTGACAGCCCACGCAAGAAGTGCTACAGTAAGATTTGAAAGTGAGCAAAAATGAGCCAATTTTTAAACGAAAGATTACAAAAACTCAATGCTTATACCCCCGGCGAACAGCCGCAGGATAAACAATATGTAAAGCTCAATACAAACGAGTCACCCTTTCCTCCATCGGAAAATGTGATAAAAGCTATAAATGAAAAGGAAATTAAGGATTTAAGGCTATATTGCGACCCTGAATGTAAAATCCTCAAATCCGAGCTTGCAAGCCTTTATAACGTAAAGAGTGAAAATGTGTTTTTGTCAAACGGTTCGGATGATATTTTGAATTTTGCCTTTATGGCTTATACACAAAACGGTGCCGCATTTGCCGACATTACATACGGCTTTTATTCGGTTTTTGCCGAGCTTTACTCGGTAAATACAACAATTATTCCGCTAAAAGAAGATTTTACTCTTGACATTGATGCATTTTGCGGGCAAAATAAATTAGTTGTAATTGCAAATCCCAACGCTCCGACAGGTCTTTCAATACCTCTGTCTGAAATCGAAAAAATTCTAAAGGCAAATAAAGACAATATTGTTCTTATTGATGAAGCCTATGTCGATTTTGGCGGTAATACTTGTGTCGAGCTTACACGAAGATACAAAAATCTTTTATGCGTAGGTACTTTTTCGAAATCTCGCTCTTTAGCGGGTGCTAGACTCGGTTTTTGTATTGCAGACAAGGAACTGATACGTGACCTTGAAACAATTAAGTACTCGACAAACCCATATAACATAAACCGACTCACTCAAATTGCGGGAGTAGAGGCTATAAAAGCTAACGACTATTATATGGAAAATTGCAAAAGAATTATCGAAAACCGAGAATACACAAAAAAAGAGCTTGAAGATTTAGGCTTTTTTGTACTCGATTCAAAGGCAAATTTCCTTTTTGCAAAAAGCGATAAAATAAGCGGTGAGGAGCTTTATTTAAAGCTCAAAGAAAAAGGTGTTTTGATAAGACATTTCACAAAAGACCGAATTAAAGACTATAACAGAATTACAATCGGTTCAATGACGGAAATGCAATTTCTTATAGAAAAGATAAAAGAAATTTTAGAAGGTGTAGAAAAATGAGAACTGCAGAAATAGTAAGAAAAACTTTGGAAACAGATATTTCTTTAAAGCTGAACCTTGACGGCAAGGGAGAAAGTCAGATAAATACAGGTTGTGGCTTTTTAGACCATATGCTTTGCCTTTTTTCACGCCACGCAAGAATTGATTTGACTCTTTCCTGCAAGGGTGACACACACGTTGACTACCACCACACAGTTGAAGATGTCGGCATCGTTTTAGGTCAGGCTATAAAGACCGCCCTTGGCGATATGAAGGGTATTAACCGCTACGGATATTTCATTTTACCTATGGATGAAGCCTTGATTTTAGCTTCACTTGATATAAGTGGCAGAAGTTATCTAAACTTCAATCTTTCTATCCCTTCACAAAGAGTCGGCGACTTTGATACCGAGCTTATTGAGGAATTTTTCTTGGCACTAACCAGAAATGCCGATGTTACACTTCACTTAAAACAATTAGAAGGCAGTAATTCTCACCACATAATAGAGGGTACATTTAAAGCCTTTGCAAAGTCTGTGAGAATGGCTGTTTCCCTCGACAAAGCTTTTCTCGATGAAATACCATCCACAAAAGGAGTTCTTTAATGATTGCAATTATCGATTACGGTGTAGGAAATCTTTTCTCACTTTCCTCCTCCTTAAAAGCTATAGGTGCTGATACCGTAATTACGGGTGACACCGAAACAATAAGAAAAGCCGATAAACTGATTCTTCCGGGTGTTGGTGCTTTTTGTGATGCCATAGGCAAACTAAAAGAAACAGGACTCGACAAGGTAATAAAAGACGAGGTTAAAAAAGGTAAAAAGCTACTCGGAATTTGTCTTGGAATGCAAATGCTTTTCAACAAAAGCTATGAATACGGTGAATATGAGGGATTGGGTTTTTTAGAAGGTCAGGTAGTACCTATGAAAGACTCTATTCCCGACACTTTGAAAATCCCACACATTGGTTGGAACAAACTGAACATAAAAGGAGAAAATCCACTTTTTAAGTATATAAAAAACGGTGACTTTGTTTATTTCGTTCACTCCTATTATGCCGAAAACTGTGAAGGCTCTCTCATAGCCGATACCGAATACGGAAAGCCTCTTACCGCCGCAGTAGCAAAGGACAACGTTTTCGGTTGTCAGTTTCACCCCGAAAAAAGCGGCGAGGTAGGACTTAAAATACTAAAAGCATTTTGCGAAATGGAGTAAAAAATGAAAATTTTCCCTGCAATAGATTTATATGACGGCAAAGCTGTCCGCCTTTATAAAGGTGATTACAACGAAATGACCGTTTATAGCGAAAACCCGATAGAAATCGCACGTGATTTTGAAAATAAAGGTGCTAAATTTATACATATAGTTGATTTAGAGGGTGCTCGTGACGGTACTACTCCAAACCTTGACATCGTAAAACAAATCGCCAATGACACAAACCTTTTTTGCGAAATCGGTGGCGGTATTCGCTCAATGGATACAGTAAAGGCATATTTGGATGCAGGTGTTTCTCGTGTGATTTTGGGCACAGCCGCAGTAAAAGACCCCGACTTTTTGAAAGAAGCGCTTTCAAAATGGGGTGAAAAAATCGCTGTCGGTGTCGATATTAAGGATGGCTTTGTAGCGATTAAGGGCTGGACCGAAAAAAGCGAGTATTCCTGTGAAGAATTTTGCCAAATGATGCGAAATTTAGGTGTCAAAACCTTAATTTGCACCGACATTTCAAAGGATGGCGCTATGAAAGGCACAAACCGAGAATTGTATAAAGAATTATCCGAAAAATTCTCGCTCGATATTACCGCTTCGGGCGGTGTTTCAAGCCTTGATGATATAAAGGCTTTAAGAAAGCTTGAACTTTACGGTGCAATTATCGGCAAGGCTTATTACATAGGTGCGATTGATTTAAAGGAAGCTTTGGAGGAGGCTTTATGATTACAAAAAGAATTATCCCCTGCCTCGATGTCAAAAACGGCAGGGTTGTAAAGGGTGTAAATTTTGAAAACCTCAACGATGTTTCGAGCCCTGTAGAACTCGGAAAATATTATAGCGACTGTGGTGCGGATGAGCTTGTTTTCTATGACATCACAGCATCAAGTGACGGAAGAAAACTTTTTACCGAGATTTTGTGCGAGGTTGCAAGTAATATTTTTATCCCCCTGACAGTAGGTGGCGGAATAAACACAATCGACGATTTTGACCGTGTGCTTAAATGCGGTGCCGACAAGGTAAGTGTTAATTCGGGCGCTATTAAAAACCCCGATTTGATAAAAGAAGCCGCACAAAAATACGGAAATCAATGTGTTGTAATCTCCTGCGATATAAAGCGTGTAGGCGGTGAATTTCGTGTATTCGCAAAGGGTGGCAGAGAGGATACCGGAATGGAAGCAATCTCTTGGATTAAGCGCTGTGTAGATAACGGTGCGGGCGAGGTTGTTGTCAATTCCATCGACACAGACGGTGTAAAAAAAGGCTTTGATACCCAAATGCTAAAGGCTGTATGTGATGCTGTAAATGTTCCCGTAATCGCTTCGGGCGGAGCGGGCTGCAGCCGTGACTTTGTAAAGCTTTTTAAGGAAATTCCCGATATAGATGCCGGACTTGCGGCTTCAATTTTCCATTTTGGCGAGGTAAAAATTCGTGACCTTAAAAAAGAGCTTAAAGAAAACAATATTACAGTTAGAATATAAAGGTGATTAAAGTGGTAAATATTAACGAACTTAAATTTGATGAAAAGGGACTTATTCCCGCTATTGTAGTCGATAATCTTTCCAAAAAGGTATTGACTTTGGCTTATATGAACGAGGAAAGCCTCAAAATTTCACTTGAAAGAAAGCTTACCTGCTTTTACAGCCGCTCAAGAGAAGAGTTGTGGCTTAAAGGTGAAACCAGCGGAAATTATCAGCACATTGTATCAATTACCGCCGACTGCGACAAGGATGCGCTTGTAGTTGTGGTAGAAAAGGATGGCCCAGCATGTCACACGGGTACTGATTCCTGCTTTACTTCTCCCCTTTTTATAAGCGAAGAAACAGCCGAATTTTCTATGGATTCATTATATGAGCTACTAAAAGACAGAAAGGCTACTTTGCCCGAAGGCTCTTATACCTCCTACTTATTTAGCAAAGGTATAGACAAGATTTTAAAGAAAATCGGTGAGGAATCAACCGAAGTAATTATCGCCTCAAAAGCAGATGACAAAAAAGAAACGGTTTATGAAATTGCCGACCTCGCTTATCACATTATGGTAATGATGGTTGAAATGGGAATTTCGCTCCAAGACGTACGTAAAGAGCTTGCTTCCCGACATATAATCGACCACAAGATAAAACAGGAGAAAATGACCGGTGATAACAACTAATTTTCATACACATACTGTTTTTTGCGATGGCAAAAACACACCCGAGGAAATGGTAATAGCCGCAATAAAAAAAGGCTTCACCTCTCTCGGATTTTCGGGACACAGCTATTTCGAGCCTGAAAGCGATATTTCTATGTCAATAGAGAGTCAAAAGGAATATATCCGACAAATAAATGAATTAAAGGTAAAATATGCCGATAAAATTGAGATTTTTTGTGGTATTGAACAGGATATTTTTTCCGATGAGCCGATATTCGATTACGAATACCGAATAGGCTCGGTGCATAATGTTTTAAAAAACGGAAAATATTACGATGTCGATTTATCCGCCGAATCTACCAAAAATACGGTAGATACTGTTTACGGCGGTGACTTTGACAGCTTTGCCGAAGATTATTTCTCTCTCGTAGGGAAAGTTCTCGAAAAAACAAAAGCCGACATCATAGGACATATTGATTTAATTTCAAAATTCAGTGAAACCTTGGGTTATAGTCAAAGCGACCGATTTTTAAAGGCGTGTGAAAACGCCATTATTAAGCTTGTGCCTTTTAATAAGCCTTTTGAAATAAATACAGGTGCTATGTCAAGGGGCAACAGAACTATTCCCTATCCCACCCCCGAAATCTTAGCGCTTATTAAAAAACACGGTGGAAAAATCGCTTTTTCGAGTGACTGCCACGATAAAAACTTTCTTGATTTTGGCTTTGACAAAGCTGTCAAATTAGCTTTGTCGCAAGGCTTTAAAGAACACGCGGTAATCACCAAAAACGGTATCAAATATTTACCTATAAAATAAATTATCCCCCTTAAATCAAAATGATTTAAGGGGGATTTTTATCTTTTAAAAACTATTTATACAAGGAATAACCCAAACAAGAAGATAAATATTTTTTCAAACCAAGAAAGAAGCTTTTCAAGTGCAGGATATGTCTCTTCGATTTTTTCCATTACACTCATATCGCCATCTGTCTGTATATCAGGAGCGATACCCTCGATAAAACTGTCTATATCTCCTACCGGGTCTTGTTTTGATTCCTCGGACTCCGTTTCACCCAAAATATTGTTTACAACATCATTTGAAACAGTCTCATTCTTTTGATTGGGGATTTTGTCGTTGCCCGTTTGTTCTATACTGTAATTTCTGCGCTGTTCTTTTTGGCAGAAAAGACAATATCTTATCATAACGCCATCCTTCTCTTTTGTGGCTGCAACCTCTATTGTCCAATTATCCTCATAATGATGGTCGGTTTTGGGAATAGATTCACTCTCTACATGTCCGCATGCAAGACAGTATTTCTGCTTTTTTCCTTCTCCTTCGCAACTCGGTTCTGCAACCTTTTCCCAATCGGTGTAA
>JAZNWW010000096.1:0-2734 GCA_045593535.1 Acutalibacteraceae bacterium | reverse complement strand
GGAATTGTGCGATTTGCAAAACAGGTATAACAATATAAAAATCGACAAATATGTAATTATGCCGAACCATATTCACGCAATAATTATAATCCAAAACGATGCGGCAGGAGCAAGCCCCTGCCCTACATTATCCGATGTTATTGGAATTACATTGACACAAACCCGCAAAAATGGAAAACGGATTGCTTTTACGCTCTCAAAAGGTAAAGTTCCAATCAAAAAAAGTAAAGGTTTTTTTAGAGATGTCTATCTGCATATCCATCGAATAGACTGACAAAGACTCGCTTAATTTCATAGGTTTTTTTAAAGTAGCTGTATAAGCCATAACATCTAACGTCCATTCTTCTTCTATTGTAAATTTCGAAGAGTATAACAGTTTTTTGTTGTTTGAAGTACGGATTTCCAATGTTCCACTACCAGCACCGTTTTTAACGTCGGTTAACTTGACAGTAACAATACCTTCACCCTCAAATCCCTTAATATCAATCTCCCGTGTTCCTGTAAAAACGGCAGGTTTTCCTTTTTCAACCGTAATATCAGAAAGAATTTTATGATTGGGATTGGATTTTGTTTCCCAAACAGCATCAACCAGGTCAAAGGTAAGCTTTGCGTATGTTTTAGTATCCAAAATCATATTGTTTGCATTTATTTTGCCGACATAGTTTATTTCGCACTCTGTAGCCACATGAGAATAATCATAAGTAACTTCAGCTTTTTCCAAAAGCTCTTGTGTGTAATACGGAGATTTTTGATTAAGCACTTTTACAAGATCCATTTTGGGTTTTGTATATAACGGATATACAAACTGCAACACTATAACCAACGCTACTGCAGTCAGTATAATTGTGCGATAAGTTATCGTTTGAACCTTTTCGGCAAATTTTAAAATTTTCCGACAGGAAATTATTGCCAACAAGTCTTTTAATAAAGGGAAAATTAAGGTTTGTAACAAAACAAACGCAAAAGCAGCGAAAAAAACGATAACCAATAGATACTGCGGTAAAAATGGCAACAAGAGACCTACTCCAAGAACGATAATCAATGCATAGAATACAAAATTCTTTATCAACTCAAAAAATCCGTATCGTTTAGAGTAATCGGGGTCTTCAATCCAAACAAAATTGCGGCCATTCCAAGTTTGACGATACTTCGGATAAAAAACCTCGCCGAGATTCGGAATCAAACTTATCAATAAAAGAAATGAATAGTAGCCAACAACATAAGCGGCTATGGTATAAACCCAATTTTTTTCAAAGTGTAAATAAAGACCGACAAGCAGTCCGACAAGAAAAAATATGTGAACAATTGCGCCTACACGTTTCCAAAGTAAAAGCTTTTTCTTTTCTTTTTCAGTTAACTGAACTTCTGCAACTTCTTCATATTGAACTTCATCTGTTTTACAAATTTCTTTTTTCATAAACGAGCCTCCCTAACGTACTTATAATACCACAATAAAATACCCATTGCAAGAATCGGCACTACCCCAAACAGCGGTTTCGTTCGATTATTATTTATTCATATCTTTTTTATTCTGACAGCTTTGCCATACCTTTGTGCATACTCAATCATAGATTTCGTGCCTTTGCTTTTTGTGTCCCAAAAGCAAATAACATAGTCGCTGACCTCTGCCATTTGCTTGTTCCGTCTTGGTCCAGCGCTTCTGCCGTAGGTTTTCCAATCAGCAGGGTATTTTTCAACCTTGAATCCGTTTTCTTCTGCATATCGTTCCCCGATAGCATCAGCGCCACTCGCACAACCCGAAACAATAATAATTTCGTTTCCTCGCCTTATATTTAAAAGACAAAAATCTATGAATTTTTTTGCCTCATCATAATTTTCATAATCCCTGCAACCCGCAACAACAACTCGTTTAATAGGTGGCTTTTTCTTGAACATATACATACCTCAATAAAAAAGCACACCCCGAAGAGTGTGCCGAAAAAGTGTTTGTCCTCGGTCGTTGCTACACGAATTCACTCCACACGGGAATAAGAGGAAAACACCTTTTACCAAGGTATTATCCCCCGTGTAGAGAATATTAAATTCGTGTAGCACAACTATAATATCACATTCAAGATTTTTTTGCAACCACTGTTGAAAGAATGTAAAAAAATTATTGAGAAATGAAAAACTGTATGATATAATATCATTTGGAATAAGGTGAACCTACAACGGTAGGCGGTTAAATTTTGCCCTCGTGTACGGGGGTGATGCCCTATGTACATAACTAATCAGGATTTATTTCAGTTTAGTGTTGTTATAATTTCGGTTATAACACTTGTAATAACGGCTACAAAAAAGAAATAGACCGCCGAGCCTCCAAGCAAGCGGTCTAAATCTATTTAGATTTCTTAATGAGGGCTAACCGTTTATCGTGGTTTGCCTTATTTCACTTATATTATAACATAATATTAAAAAATGTCAAGGACTTGATTTTTTTCTCATAGTTCTTTATTATATAACGCAAACCAACAAGATTAAAGGATTACGATTACAGCCAAAACGGATATTACTTTGTGACAATATGCACACATAATAAAGAAAAATTATTTTCAAATATTGTAGGGCAGGGGCTTGCTCCTGCCGAAATACGATTGTCCGAATTTGGTGAAATTGCAAATCGGGAATTGTGCGATTTGCAAAACAGGTATAACAATATAAAAATCGACAAATATGTAATTATGCCGAACCATATTCACGCAATAATTATAATCCAAAACGATGCGGCAGGAGC
>JAZNWW010000095.1:0-3428 GCA_045593535.1 Acutalibacteraceae bacterium | reverse complement strand
AAGAGAAAAGCTGAAGGCGCAGGAAGCCCTCCGTCACTTCGTTACACCTCCCTTTAGGGCAAGGGAGGCTAAGGGTGCGGCCGAGGAAAATGTTTACATATCGCCGGAGGAGAGATTCGGGATATCCTCTGAAACGGGGCGGATATATGCCTTCGTGCGTGAGGTTGAGGAATATAACCGTCTGCACGGTACAAAACTTTCTTACGGTCAGTATGAAAATCTGCTTAATTGCGTTAGGGAAAAGCAAAAGAGAGAAAAAAGGGCGGAAAAAGCTTCAAAAATAGGCGCTATACTTCAAAGCCAGGAAGCAAGCCCTGAAGAAGTTGAAAAAGCGTATGATAGTCTTGAGAAAAGAGGGCGTAAATAATGCGGATTGAGAGACTTAAAAATTACCGTGCCCTTTGTGATGAAATAATGGATAAAAAAAGCCGTCTTAAATCTAAGACGGCCGGAATTGTTGTGTCCGGGAGTTCTACCGAATTTCCCTATACCAAGCACGCAATATCAATAGAGGGCGTTACTACTTCCGATGAGAACGCCAAGCTCTTGCAAAAAATTCAAATTCTTGAGCAGGAAAAGGAAGAAATTGAGGACTTTGTTTATTCTATCGAAGACAGTCAGACAAGGCGAATATTTGAATATAGATATTTGCTGGGCTCGCACAAATACACCTGGCAAAAAATTGCCACCATTATAGGTGAAAATGATGAGAGTTATCCAAGGCGAGTCGTTAAGAGATTTCTTGAAAAAAATTCGTAACTGGTCTCTCCCTCCGTCGCCCATGGGCGACACCTCCCTCATCAGATGGAGGCTAAAAGGCAAATTTTTTTGATTTTTTTTAAAACTTGCCGAAAATGCCGAAAATTCTGTGTTAAAATTTAAAATAGAAAAAGTATGTGAGACAGTCGATAAGAAATCGGCTGTCTTTTTGTATGTTGTCAAATTTTCTGATTTATTTGTGCGTGTACGTGCGGGAATAGTGATAAATACATCTATAAAAAGAGAGGAGCGAAAAGGCTTGACAAAACTTGACAATAATGAAAAATTCAAAAAGCTAAAACCGAAGCAAAGAAAGTTGGCCGAGGTACTGTGCAATCCTGAAAACAATATGACAATTACCGAACTGTGCAAAGAGTTCAATATCAGCCGACAGACCTTTTATAATTGGCAGAGTGACAGCGATTTTAAGGACTATGTTGAGTGGCTTTTAAGTAATTTTACTGATAGCGCATTGCCGAGAGCTTGGAAGGAAGTCGTTAAAAAGATTGAAGCGGGTAGTATGGAAGCAATTAAAATGCTATTCGAAATAAAAGGTATTCATAAAAACGAAATTAGTCTTAACGGAAATGGAGTTACGATTATAAACAATATCGGTGATACGGATGACTAACGTTGTTGACCTTCAGGAGACTATAGGAAAAGGATATAATCGTTTTTGGAACGATAAGAAGCGTTACCGGGTACTGAAAGGCGGTAAAGGTAGTAAAAAGAGCGCTACCACCGCTTTGAATTTTATATACAGATTGATGAATTACCCCGAAAGCAATTTATTGGTCGTGAGAGCGGTTATGAACACTCACAGAGATTCAACCTTTGCTCAGCTTAAATGGGCGCAGGAAAAGCTCGGAGTGACTAAATTTTGGCGGAATACGGTGTCACCGATGGAGATGACGTACATACCGACAGGCCAAAAGATACTGTTTCGTGGTTTTGATGATGTTCTGAAGCTTGCTTCGACTACAGTATCGAAGGGGTATTTGTGTTGGGCGTGGTACGAAGAAGCTTATGAGCTGCCGAGTTATGAGGATTTTTACAAATTGGACCTTTCGGTACCACGTGGTGAGATACCAAAACATTTATTTCAGCAAGCAACACTTACCTTTAATCCCTGGAGTGAAACGCATTGGCTGAAAAGTCGTTTTTTTGATAACCCTTCGGAAGATGTATCTACATACAGTACGAATTACCTTATGAACGAGTTTTTAAGTGACACTGACCGCAAGGTTTTTGAAGACCTCAAGAATAGAAATTACCGCAGATACAAGGTTGCGGGGCTTGGTGAGTGGGGTATCGCTGAAGGTCTTGTATATGAGAACGTAGAAGTGTGTGATTTTAACGTTTCAGAGCTTGGAAAAGTAAGAGACGGGAGCGGAAAGGTTATTGAAGATAAGTCCTGGCAATATAAGCACTTTTTCGGGCTTGATTACGGATACACAAACGACCCGACCGCCTTTATTTGTTTTGCATGCAATCCGATAGACAAAACAATTTGGGTATATGATGAGCACTACGAAAAAGGAATGCTCAACTCTGATATTGCCGAGATGATACGGAAGAAAGGTCTTTCTAAAGAGCGCATCCGAGCCGATGCCGCAGAACCAAAGAGTAATGACGACCTTAGGCGATATGGGATAAGTCGCATAATGCCGAGTGTTAAGGGTAAAGACAGTATTATGAACGGTATAGTTAAAATACAAGAATACCGAATATTCGTTCTGCCTTCGTGTGTGAATGCGATTAGTGAGTTTAATTCTTATTGCTATAAGAAGGAAAGGCTTACCGAAAAGCCTTTAAATGAGCCTGAAGACCACGATAATCACTTGATGGATGCGATGCGATATGCGTTTTATGATGTGCAGTTCTTTCATCCGATTTCGCCGGAGGAAGAAAAGCGCCGGAGAAGTGAAATATATCGAAGCAATGCCGGGAATATTTGGGCTGAGGACTTTATTTAATGCGTAATACGTAATTCGTAATGCGTAATTGGAAACCCTTTGGGAGCGGAACGTCACGCAGGCACGTTCCCTACAAGATAAAAATGATATAAAATTTTGGAGGTTTTAAAAATGGGTTATGTAGTAGTTGGAGTTATTTGTTTTTGCGCAGGTTTTATATTTGCGGCGCTGATGAGTGCTAATAAATGCGGAGAATGCTTGGCAGATGAGGAAGATGAATAAGGCTTTGATTTTTCCGGCGCTTATTATTCTTTTAAATCTCGGCGCCGCAGGTATGTATCTATTTAGTGGTGAATACCGAAAGGCTTTGTATTTTCTTGCAGCTGCAGTGCTGAATTTTACGGTGATATGAGAGGAAGTGATACAGTTGAATGTTTTGATGATTTTAATAGTGGTTTTGATAGTCCTTCTGATGTGCTTTTTGAGTGCAGCGGGAGGATTTTTGTTATGCCGAAATGTTGTTCTTAAAGAAAATAAGCAGTCGGCGACACCGCTTACCGCTGAAGAACGGCGCAAGGTCGAGAAAAAAGAACGTGAATATCAGAATTTTTTGAATTATGACGGAACGCCGCAGAATTAAGTTAGTTACCGGGAACGGTTTCTATAAATAAAAACCGACCAACCATAGTCGGAAAGGAGAAATAAAAATGGAAAATGAAAACAATGTAACACCTGAGGCAACCACACCGCAGG
>JAZNWW010000094.1:0-10543 GCA_045593535.1 Acutalibacteraceae bacterium | reverse complement strand
CGAGTCCGTACAAGAACTCATACTAAAAATGGAGCTGGTGGACGGACTCGAACCCCCGACCTGCTGATTACAAATCAGCTGCTCTACCAACTGAGCTACACCAGCGTTTCTTTTAAAGCGCTCGATTATAATACCACAACTGCCGACAGTTGTCAAGCAAAAAATTCAAAATTCTCAAAAATATTTGACAGGTAAGTAAAATGTAAGTATAATTTTAATTATGAAGATAGGAAACATCGATATTAAAGGTTTTGCCGCATTAGCTCCAATGGCGGGTGTTGCCGACCGAGCAATGCGAGAATTATGTATGGAAAAGGGCGCCTCTTTTTGTGTAGGTGAGCTCACAAGCTCTCGTGGAGTGACCCTTGGTGACAAAAAGTCTGCTTCACTTTTAAGCTGTAGTGAGAAGGAACGACCAATCGCTTCCCAGCTTTTTGGCAACGACCCTTTTATTATGGCGGATGCCGCAAGAAAAGCGTTAGAGTATAATCCCGATTTTATTGATATAAATATGGGATGTCCGGCACCAAAGGTGTCGGGAAACGGTGGCGGCTCGGCTTTAATGCGAGACCCTGTTTTAGCTGAAAAAATCATAGCTGAAGTGGTAAAGGCGGTCGGTGTTCCTGTGACTGTCAAATTCAGAACCGGCTGGGACAAGGACAGCAAAAATGCGGTTGAAATTGCAAAAAGAGCCGAAAATGCCGGTGCTTCAATGGTCACAATTCACGGCAGAACAAAGGCGCAAATGTACGCCCCGGGAATTGATTATGAAACTATTAAAAATGTAGTTGATGCTGTGAAAATTCCTGTTTGTGCAAATGGCGACATAAGGGATGGCAAAAGTGCAGAATTTATGTATGAGGCAACCGGGTGTGATTTTATAATGGTGGGAAGAGCGGCGCAGGGAAATCCCTTTGTTTTCAGCGAAATAAATGCCTATTTAAGAGGAGAGACTTATGTACCACCCACTCTTGAGGAAAGGTTCAAAACACTTCTTCGACAGGTTGAGCTTATGCACATATATAAAGACCCCCACAATGCGATTTTGGAATCCCGAAAGCATACTGCCTGGTATTTGCAAGGGCTAAAAGGTGCGGCGGCACTTCGCAGACTTTGCGGTGAGATAAGCTCTGTTTCGGACATTGAGGCAATTTGCGAAAAAGCACTTGAACAAAATCCCGATATATGATAAAATATCGATTTGTGAGATATACTGAAAGGATGAAATATAATGTCAGGACATTCCAAATGGAGCAACATTAAAAGAAAAAAAGAAAAAACCGATGCCGCAAAGGCAAAAATCTTTACAAAAATCGGTCGTGAAATCGCTGTAATTGTTAAAACGGGCGGTGCAAACCCTGCCGAAAACAGCAAGCTTAAAGATGCTATCGCAAAGGCAAAGGCAGCAAATGTGCCTAACGATAATATCGAAAGAATTATCAAAAAAGCTGCCGGTGACGGTGAGGCTAACAATTACGAGGAGCTAATCTATGAGGGTTATGGTCCTTGTGGAGTGGCAGTTGTTGTTGAGACACTTTCGGATAACCGCAACAGAACCGCAGGCGAAATGAGACATTATTTCGACAAATGCGGCGGCAATCTCGGTCAGTCGGGCTCGGTTATGTTTATGTTTGACCGCAAGGGTGTTATAAATATTGAAGCTGAAGGACTCGATGAGGATACCGTTATGGAAGCCGCACTCGAAGCGGGAGCAGATGACTTTAACTTCGATGGTGATGTTTTTGAAATCACAACAGAACCTAATGATTTGGGAGCGGTTCGTGATGCACTTGAAGCTGCAGGCTATAGCTTTTTATCAGCAGAGGTAGCATACATTCCTCAAACAATGACAACCATCGAGGATGAAGAAGCAATAACAAAAATGGAAAAGCTTATTGATATGCTCGAGGAAAATGATGACGTTCAAGCAGTTTGGCATAACTGGGAAATGCCTGAAGAATAAGAAAAAAGGAAGGTGAAAGCCTTCCTTTTTTATGTGCAATTATATAATTTTGCAAGGTGTTATTGACAATTGAAAGGGTATATGTTATATTATACGCAACAGGTGTTGCGCAACATATGTATCATAAAATCAAAAGAGGTGATAATGTGCCACCAAAATTTAAGTTTACAAAGGAACAAATTATAGAAAAAGCGATAGAGCTTGTCAGAATAGGCGGAATAGAAGCCCTTACTGCAAGAGAGCTTGCCTCTACACTTGGCACGAGTGTAAAGCCGATTTTTACCGCATTTGAAAATATGGAACAGGTAAAAGATAAAGTAAAAGACCGAGCGCTCGAAATATATTATGAGCATTTAAGCGACTATACCGATTACACACCCGCCTTTAAGCGCCACGGTATGCAATTTATAAAGTTTGCTAAAATAGAGCCCGAACTTTTTAAGCTACTTTTTATGCAAAAAGCACCGCCCGATTTCAATTTTGAAAATTCTATAGAAACCCTAATCGGCGGCGGGCTTGGTATTCTTGATGTTGTAATGGGAAAGTATAATCTTAAACGAGAGGAAGCCAAAAAACTTTTCAAGATTATGTGGCTCGAGGGTTACGGTATAGCGGCACAAATAGCCTTGGGTGTTTGTGCTTTTTCCGAAGAGCAAATATCCGAAATGTTGAGCATTACCTTTATCGGAGCTTTAAATACGATAAAATCAGGCAAGTCAGAGGAGCATATAAAAGCATCCGAAGTAAAGCATATTTGAGGTTATGATTTATGGAAAAAATTATTGAAATTAAAAACTTGTCCAAGTCGTTTGGTGATATAAAAGCGGTGGATAATCTTTCGTTTTCGGTCAAAAAGGGTGAACTTTTTGCCTTTTTGGGTGAAAACGGTGCCGGAAAATCTACCACCATAAATATTATGTGTGATGCACTTAAAAAGGATAGCGGTGAGGTGCTTATAGCAGGACTTAATACCGACAAAGATTTTGATACCGTTTCTCGCAAAATCGGTGTTGTTTTTCAAAGCTCGGTGCTTGACAACGCCCTTACGGTAAAAGACAATTTAAGGGTGAGAGCGTCACTTTATGGAATTTTCGGTGATGAATTTTTAAAAAGACTTGACACTCTGTCAGAAATGCTCGATTTTAAAGGCTTAATAAACCGAAATGTAGGAAAGCTTTCGGGTGGTCAAAGGCGCAGAATTGATATAGCAAGAGCACTCTTTCACAGCCCCGAAATTCTGATTTTAGATGAGCCGACAACAGGTCTTGACCCACAAACGAGAAGGCTTTTGTGGGATGTAATTTTGGACTTGAAGAAAAGCGAAGGTCTTACCGTTTTTCTCACAACTCACTATATGGAGGAGGCTGCAAATGCCGACTATATAGTCGTTTTGGATGGCGGTAAAATTGCGGCAAAGGGAACACCGCTTGAGCTTAAAAACCAATATACAGGAGACTTTATAACCCTTTACGGAGTCGAGGAGGAGTCGTTAAAAGCACTCGGCAAGCCTTATTCTGTGATAAAAGGCGGATTTTTAATCGAGGTTGAAAGCACATCTGAAGCTACTAAAATGATAACCCAAAATCCCGAACTTTTCACTGATTATGAAATCACAAAGGGCAAAATGGATGATGTATTTTTAAATATTACCGGCAAAAAGCTTGAGGGGAGTGAGGGAAAATGACACTACAAGCTCTGATTAAAAGAAATTGTAAGCTCTTTTTTAAGGATAAGGGTATGTTTATAACCTCGCTTATAACACCTCTTATACTTTTGGTTCTTTATGCCACATTTTTGGCAAAGGTTTATAAGGATGCCTTTATGTCAACAATGCCGGCAGGCTTTGCTGTCAGCGAAAAGATAATTGATTCGACTGTTGCTTGTCAGCTTTTATCCTCACTTTTAGCAGTTTGCTGTGTAACTGTTGCATTTTGCTCTAATCTTTTGATGGTGCAAGATAAAGTAACAGGCGCTCATAGAGATTTTTTGATAAGTCCCGTAAAGCAAAGGACATTGGCTCTCGGTTATTTTGTTTCGAGTGCGGCGGTTACACTTATAATCTGCTTTACTGCCCTTATAATCGGATTTATTTATATCGCAATTTTGGGCTGGTATTTGTCAATAGCTGATGTGTTGTTTATACTCCTCGATGTGATACTTCTGGTCCTTTTCGGCACAGCGCTTTCATCACTTATAAACTGCCGACTCAAAACAAACGGACAAGCATCAGCAGTTGGTACTATTATAAGCTCGGGCTATGGCTTTATTTGCGGAGCATATATGCCTATTTCGAATTTTTCACTAACTTTGCAAAGGGTAATTTCCTTTTTGCCCGGCACCTACGGTACAGCACTTCTCCGAAACCATACTTTAAGAGGAGTGTTTAGTGAAATGGAATTACAGGGCGTACCAAATGAAGTGATAGAGGGTATTAAGGCTTCGGTTGACTGCAATATTAAATTCTTTGACAGTAAAGTATCGGTACCGGTTATGTACTTGATTTTAATTGGTACGATTTTGCTTTGCACTTTAGGGTTTGTCGCAATATCTAAATTCAAAAAAGCGAAATAAAAAAGGAGGCAAGCGCCTCCTTTTTTAATGCGTAATTCCCAATTCGTAATGCGTAATTTGCGGGCGAGCACACAGGCGTCGCCCCTACAAAAGATTCGCAATTTGCATTGTAGGGCAGGGGTTTACTCCTGCCGATTGAACTGCAAAAAATCTCGGCAAGAGCAAGTCCTTTCCCTACACAGAATATAGCAAAACGTTCTATTCTTAGCTTTTTACGATGCTGTAGCGCTCCATATAATCAGTATGAGCGCTATTACAACAATGGCACTAATAGCATAAAAAAGTTTCACCGTTTCTGATGGTGCGTTGTCTTTCTGCGCTTCCGATTCGTAATTATCTGTGTCGCTAAAAATACTTTTTTTAATGCTTTCCTCTTCATAATCATCAGAGATACCCTCTGCTTTTGCAGAATTGTAAAGCGCTATATTTGCACTGATTTTTGTGTGCTGAACAATAGTAGCCAATGAACCGATTAATAAAGCTAAAATATGATATGCACAATATTCTAAGAAGCAGTAAAGCGACCATTTTATAATATCTTCTACGACAACTTCAAATACTGATTTAACTTTTATACCTTCTTCTGCCATCAGTTCTCTTATTTCGTATGTATCAATATTGTATTCATCAAGTAATTGTGCGGTTTCTACCGCATTTGAAATTATTGCAATGATACCCGCAAAAACCATTATCACGCAAAGAATATAGCCCCATTTTTCTAATCTTTCACACCAACCCCAAAGATTTTGGGTTATACTATCTGTTTTATAACAGTCCTTCAAATCTTTTGGTATTCTCTTGTCCACATTTCCTGAAAACATATTTGCCATTTTAGACATCCTCCTAAAAATAAAAAAGTGTGTGCAACTCAAAGTCACACACACCGAAAAATGCATGACTTTAGTTTGCTACCACACAAAATTTAACGCTTACAACAAGTATGCGAAAAATAGTCTGCATTTTTACCGAAATAAAAATACACACTTGTTTTAAGCGTAACATTAAATTTTGTGTGGTAAGGTTATTTTATCACATTATTACAGAAATAGCAATAAAAAAGTATCCTATTAAATCGCATAAAAAACGGGCGAGCACACAGGCGTCGCCCCTACAATGTAGATTGAGTTTTTCATTTAATTACTAATTATAAATTCAATTTGCAACCTATAGTGATAATAACTGTTATTTCTGCTTTACATTTGATAGCGGATTTTTGTCAACAGCTTGTTTTATTTGTTTGTCGGATACGTGGGTATAAATTTGGGTAGTTCCCAAATTTGCGTGTCCCAAAATATCCTTTAAAACACGTATATCTACATCACCGTGCTGATACATAAGCGTTGCGGCGGTATGGCGAAGCTTGTGTGTTGAGTATCCCATATCACCGAGTCCCGATTTCCCGAGATATGTTTTTACGATATGTTGAACGGTTTTAGGACTGATTCTTCTGTGATTTCGGCTTATAAAAAGTGCGTTTTTGTCGGTAATCGGGATATTGTCGTGAGGTCGCACCTCCAAATATGACTTAATAGCATCAAGACAAGCCGAATTTAAGTAAACAATTCTTTCCTTGTTTCCTTTGCCGATTACAGTCAGCGTTCCGTCTTGGGATATGCTGCTTAGATTTAAAGCGCAAAGCTCGGCAAGGCGAAGCCCACAGTTCAAAAACAGTGTTAAAATACAGTAATCACGCTGTTTGTTGTTGCCATCAACTGAATTTAAAAGCTCAATCGAGTCTTCAAGTGTTAAATGCTTTGGGAGTGACTGCTTGACCTTTGGAGATTCGAGCATTAAAGCGGGGTTTTCATCTATTAAATGCGTTTGTGATGATAAGTATTTAAAGAAAATACGAAGAGTTGAGGTCTTTCTCGCTCTTGTGGCGGCGTTGTTGTGTCGCTCGTTTTTGCAAAAAACCAAAAAGGCGTATAAATCGGAGATGGTAATGGTTTTTACAAGCTCTAAATCAACACTGCCTATATCGATTTGCTCAAATTCGGTGTTCTTATCCACCTTTCCTCTGACCATCAGAATATAACGGAAAAAGGACTGTAAATCGAGATAATACCCCTCAACCGAAAGGGAGGATTTACCCTTTATGGTTTCGTTATAGGTCAAAAAATCACGAATTACAGAAGGACAATTTTGCAAAATTTCAAGCTTCAAGAAAGACACCTCCGAGCAAAAAAGATTTATACATACATAATAACATTTTATTTTAATAATATCAATCTTTAAAAATTTTTCTTGATGAAAATGCTTAAATAGGGTATTATGATGATTATAGGATGTAAAAGAAGGAGGAAAATGTATGACTGCAAAATCAGAAAATTTGTCGCTTAAAGACAAAAAGGTCTTTAAAGTTTTAGCAGTTATTATTTTCCTTTTGTTTATGGGATTTTTTACTATTTGTATCGGAAAACCGATTGTTGAGTTTGTGGAGGACCCCGAAAGGTTTAAAATTTGGGTTGATACCTATGGGATTTGGGGAAGAATTGCCTTTGTTTTGATGGTTTTCGTTCAGGTTGTAGTGGCACTTATTCCCGGTGAACCGCTCGAAATGGTGGCGGGATATGCCTTTGGAGCGCTTGAAGGAACTATTCTTTGTATAATCGGAATAACGCTCGGAAGCTTAGTGGTGCTTTTACTTGTAAAATATTTTGGGACAAGGTTTGTAGAAGTCTTTTTTGATACCGGCAAAATTCAGAATTTAAAGTTTCTGAAAAACGAAAAACGCAGGAACAGACTGATTTTTCTGCTTTTCTTTCTTCCGGGAACTCCAAAGGATTTGCTGACATATTTTGTGGGACTTGTCGATATAAAAATTACACATTTTATACTTATAGTTTCGGTTGCTCGCCTGCCTTCTATCATAACCTCGACTTTAGGTGGCGATGCATTAGGGCTTAAAAAATACAAGTTAGCTATAATTATAATGGCTATAACATTGTTGCTCAGCGGGGCAGGATATCTTATTTATACCCTTATTCAAAGGGCAAAATCAAAAAAACAAATAAACAAAAATACTCCTTTCAAATGATTAACATTTGGGGAGCTTTTTGTATTTGTTCGTATTGACAAAATATAAGTTATAGTTTAAAATTTGATTAGTAAAATTAAAGGAGTAAGAGTATGTCTGTTAAAGTTTCACCCTCTGTACTTACAGCGGATTTTTTGACACTGAAAGATGATATTAAAAGGCTGGAAAGTGCAGGCGTTGATATGCTTCATCTTGATGTAATGGATGGTATTTTTGTTCCGAACATTTCCTTTGGCGTGCCTGTCATCAAGTCAATAAAAAAATATTCCACCGTACCTATGGATGTTCATTTGATGATTGACAGACCTCATCGCTACATAGAACAGTTTGCTTCAGTTGCCGATATTTTAGGCTTTCATTACGAAGCGGGCAGTCCCGTAGCCGAAACACTCAAAAAAATCAGAGATTTGGGCTGTAAATCCTGTCTTACAATAAAGCCGATGACTTCTGCAGAGGAGATTTTTGACCTGTTACCCCTTTGTGATATGGTGCTTGTAATGTCGGTTGAGCCCGGCTTTGGCGGACAAAGCTTTATGGAAAGCGCTTTACCAAAGCTTGAAGCTTTAAGGGAAGAAATAAAGCGACAAGAACTAAATGTTGATTTAGAGGTTGATGGCGGTATAAATGCCGAGACAGCACCCTTGGCTGTAAAGGCGGGCGCTAATGTTTTGGTGGCAGGAAGCTACCTTTTCTCACCGCAAATGAAAGAGCGCACAGAATATCTTAAAAATCTTTAATAAAAGCCTTTCCAAAACGGTAAATTGCATTATTTAAAACAAGCGGTTTGCCGTATTCTTTTGCACTTTCAATTAAGATTTTGTTTTTGATTTTATACTTTTTAAAGGGTAAAAATTCTCGGCTGATTGATAGATAATATTTGTTTTTATAAAGGTATAAGTCGCTTTTTTCAAACTTGAAAAAAGGATAAAGATAGCTTATATTTTTAATCAAACGGTCGCAATTCTCAAATAGATATACTGACTCGTTGTTTGAATTTATGATGTCAATATTTATAAAGCAACCTGATTTTAAGACAATTATTTTGCCTTTTATCATCATATTATTAAATGGCGGTTTTAGAATATTTAAAACAAGGGATTTTATTTTTTCTTTTGTCTTATTTCTCATAAAAATTAAGCTGTCATAACCCCCGAAACCGTACAGGATTTCGGTTTTTGTCAAGAAAATTTTGAATTTATTCGGCGATAGTCTGTAAATGGTCATAAAAGCCCTCTGTCTAAAGATTGGAAAAATTGTCAAAACTTTGGCTATGAGGTGTTTTGATTTGAATAATAACAAGAATGCAAAAACTGTATTTTTAAAATCTATGCTTTATACAGCGGCGGTAATAATTTTACTTATAGTAGGTTATTTTTCCGCCAGATATTTGTTTTCTTAAGCAAAAGCAGTTAAACTTTAATTTTTCAAGGAGGAAAAATATGGATTACACTTCACTTAAAAGCGGTACCGACATAAGAGGTGTGGCAAGTAATTTGGGCGGTAAAGAAGTAAACCTCACAAACGAAGCGGTTTATGACATTACTGCGGCTTTTGTTTCTTGGTATGTAAATAAGTGTCAGAAAAATCCTTCAGAGCTTATTATCGCTGTCGGTCACGATTCACGTATCACGGGTGAGGAAATATCAACCCACGTAAAACGAGCTATTGTGAATGCAGGGGCGACTGTTGTTGACTGTGGTTTGGCATCTACTCCTGCTATGTTTATGACCACTGTTGATATTCACACCGATGCCGCAATACAAATCACTGCAAGTCACCATCCTTTTGACAGAAACGGACTTAAATTTTTCACAACCGATGGCGGTATTGACAGTTCTGATTTGTCGGAAATTGTAGAGATGGCAAATAACGGCGAGGAAATCATTTCAAACTGTGCAGGTGTCAGTGTTGAGATGAATTTTATGGCGATTTATGCTGCAAGACTCAGGCGTATTATCTGTGAGGAGCTCAACAAATCGGTTGAAGACCAACCACTAAAGGGTTATAAAATCATAGTTGATGCCGGTAATGGTGCAGGTGGTTTTTACGCAAGGCGTGTTTTAGAACCTCTTGGTGCCGATGTTACAGGCAGTCAATTTTTAGAGCCTGACGGTATGTTTCCAAACCATATACCGAACCCGGAAAATAAGCAGGCAATGGACAGCATTTGCAAGGCTGTAAAAGAAAATAATGCCGACTTGGGACTTATTTTTGACACCGATGTTGACAGAGCGGGCTGTGTTGATTCTGATGGTGAAGAAATAAACCGCAATCGCCTTATAGCCCTTGCTTCTTATATCGCTACAAAAGGAAGACAAGGAGCTGTTATCGTTACCGACTCGGTTACCAGCGATGGACTTAAAAAATTTATTGAAAACGACCTTTCAGGTACACATTACCGTTATCGCAGAGGGTATAAAAACGTTATCAATAAAGCCATCGAATTGACAAACGAGGGTAAGGACTGCCCCTTGGCAATTGAAACCTCCGGACACGCCGCTTTAAAGGAAAATTTCTTCCTTGATGATGGTGCTTATCTCGTTACAAAAATTGTAATCGAATTGGCTCGTGGTACAGATATTAAGGCACTTTTATCGACAATGGAGATGCCTGAAGAAGAAAAGGAAATCCGCTTTAATATTAAGGCTAGTGATTTTAAATCCTATGGACTTTATGTGATTGATGAGCTTGAAAAATATGCAAAAACGGTTCCCTCTTATAAAATCGCCGATGATAATCGTGAAGGTATCAGAGTATCTACTGAAAACGGTTGGTTTTTGCTTAGACTCAGCGTTCACGACCCTGTAATGCCGATGAATTTTGAAAGTAATGTAGAGGGCGGAATAGAGAAGGATATTGCAGATTTGAAGCCATTTTTTGACCGTTTTTCAGAGCTTGATATTTCGGCTATGAACTAATAAGATAAATTTTTGAGTGCAGACTTCGCCCACGCTTTATAAAGCGTGGGCGAA
>JAZNWW010000093.1:0-32512 GCA_045593535.1 Acutalibacteraceae bacterium | reverse complement strand
TTTAAGCTGGTCAACCGCATCCGAATCAGCACCTGTAATTAAAAACAGTGCCGAACCAATGGGTGTCTTTTCAATAGAGGCACTAACAGCAGTATAGGCGCTGAAAGCCAGTGAAGCTATCATAACAAATGTTAAAACCAGGGCAATAATTGAAAATACCTTCACCTTTTTAGGTGCTAATTGTGATATGTACTTTGACTTGCTAAGCATTACTCTTTGCTCTACCGGCTGTGCTACAGCTTCAGGGGTGACAGCTTGTGATAAATCAACCTGAAATCCGTTATCCTCCTTTACTTCGATAGGTGCTCCGCAATTAGAACATACCTTACTTTCTTGCGGTAAATCCGCACCGCATTTTGAACAGAACATAAAAAATCCTCCTCTTATATTTAATATTTGCAAACCTCTAAAATTTGCAATTTTTTACACTTAAAGTATTAAGCTTTACCCAAATAAAGTTTCATAAATTTCTCTTATAAAATCGGTCGGTGTGTTTCCCGTTTTCATTGGTATATAGAATATAAAATAGCAAATAACCAAAATTATAACTGCCAAAATTATGGAAAAGATTAAGATTGGAAGATTAAGTCGTAATAATTTTCTCTCTCCAACATTATCATCCATAACAAAATCTTTGTCCTCGCCCTCTACCCATATATGCTGTTTTAAAGGTTCTAAATCCTCTTCCGGCTCAATATCCTGTAACAACACACGCTGTTCTTCGGGCAAATGAAATTCCTCCTGTGTTTCTTCGTTATCGGTGACCAGCCCTTTTGGAATATCCAAATCATTGGGATTAAGCTCTGCTAATTCCTCCTGCTCGACCAAAAGCTCGGCTATTTCCATTGGAATCGGGGAGTCATCATCATCATCATCGGTCACCAGCTCAATGTTTGCACCCAAATTGAATGTGTCGGTATTTTCTTCGGTTTCACCGATAAGAGATATATCTTCCTTCGCTTCTTGGCCGAATATTTCACCTTCAATATCGTCTTCAATAAAAAGATATTCATTGTCTTTTGGAATTGCATCTTGTGAATCATCCTCCTCATCTCCCAAAAGGAACGCAGAATCGGGGTCATTTTCAGCAATAAAATCATTTTGTGCGACAGTTAAGGATTCTTCTATTGCCTCTACTGCAGATTTAGTTTCTGATTTTTCATCAAGTGGAATATCCGATAAAACAGCAGTTGCCGTATTACCGACAATGTCGGCTATTTTAGCAACACCGATTGCCTCGCCTGTTGGAATAACCTCGGGCATAACCGCAACATCAATATCTATTGGATTTTTAACTTCAACGGTTTTTTCTGCGGGTTCAACCTCCGGTTCGGCTTCAGCCTCCGTTTCAGGAGCTTCAAGCACAGGTTCTTCTGCAACAATCTCCTCCTGCTCGTTTACATCAGCCGAAAAATGCGGGGTTTCACCATTGCCCTTTAATTCCTCGGCATAAATTTCAGCAATATAGGGATGAATGAGCTCTTGCATAACGGTTTTTCTGACACTTTTACTCTCGGTTAATAAAATCATTGTTTGATTTCCACGTTCAATTATCAAGCCGCCGAAAAAGCCATCGCTTGTAACAAGAGGTACAGAGCCATCAATTATCTGAATTTCCGAAGTGGATTTTATACCAAATTTATCATTATCAACTACCGCAAGCTTACTTCCGATAGCGGTAGAAATAGTTGAAATTACACCCTCTTCACCAAAAAGCGGGCCTACAGTAATTATAATTTTACTTCGTGCTACAGAACGTGCAAGTGCATAAACTGTAGTTTTTCTGTCGGGCACTTTATCTGTAAGAAGTCGCATTCTACAACATCCGCAAAGATTAAATTCCATTTCAAAATCGGTATTGGTTTTGTAATAAATCACATCTACCTTCATATTTTGAAACATTTATACATTCCTCCTATATTTGTCTCTCTATGCCTGTGAACTGAAATGAGCCGAAGCCACCTGAAAACCGACTGTTAAGGGCGGTTCAAATTTAAACGCTTTGGCTATCCAAAATGTTAAAACGGATATTTTTGTCCTCTGTAATCATACCAAGCCTTTGGATACCTGGGGTTTTTGTTAAGAACTATATTTGATGCATCTACCTCAGGACTCTCTCCGTCTCTTACCTTTCTTGCCATAACAACAAGTCTCGCATCAGTAAAATCGCTTGCACAAGTTACCATCGTTAAAAACTCATCATTCATATTAACATCAACGCCGGTATTGAAAAAGCTCCTTTGTAATGCTTCATTATACCACGTGTCAAAATCGGTTTGATTTGTAAAAGAGTTTTTATAAATATTATAAATTTTGCCTTGGTCATCCTTTTTCTTTGAATTAAGCAAAAAGACCGCATATATCTTATACACATCGTTTTTGGTATAAAGGGTTGTAAACTCAACCGTGGGATGCTCTCTTAAAAAATTGAGCTCACGCAATTTCTTAAGCTCACCAAACATCGCCCCGTCCTTCATATTGTGTCCGAACAAAACAATGTTTTGGTCGATTTTATCCTTCTCAATTATATTTTCACAATGTGCAAATATAGCACCATATCGGTTTTTTTCCTTGTTCTGATTATAGCTTATGTAATAGCTGTCGTTTCGGGCTTTGTAAACCGGGTTGTCAATTTGTGTTCCCGACAATTTCACCCAACCGACAAAATCATTATTCATTTCATAGAGGATTCTTTTGGCTTCGGTGTTGTAATCCTCTGTTGTTTCTTGTGAATCGGAATTGTCCTCCCAAATCTCACGGCTTGAATTTATAATTTCCTTTTGTTTTTGTGCAGAAAGAAAATGACTGCTTATCATTGTAACCGAAACTATAACTCCGACAATAGAAACTAAAAACAAAAGCTTTAATAAAATTTGTTTGATGTTGTCCTTACTGTTCGGAATGTAATTTCGGTAAATGCCCCCAAATAACTTTTTGAGAACTGATAAGAACCCACCGAAAAAATTGGTTTTTTTATAGTGACTCATAAACTATTCCTTCAAATAATCATTTATTGCAGAAAGTAATTCGTAAACTGCCATAAGTCTTACATACTCACGGCTTTTTGGTTCTATCTCTAAAAGCTTAACCATAGTCTTATTTTTATCTGCAAAGCTTATATAAACATATCCCATCGGGTGTCCTTCACAGGTTGTCGGTCCGGCAGAGCCGGTTATTGAAGCACCAATATCCGCTCCCGCTTTTTTGCGGACATTTTCTGCCATTTCGGAAGCAGCCCTATCCGAAACTGCGCCAAACTTTTTAAGCACCTTTTTTCTAACGCCTAATATTTCGTGTTTTTTATCACACGTATAGGAGCAAATGCCAAGTTCGAAAATCTCGGAAGCTCCCGAAACTGCTGTAATATATTGAGAAAGCATACCGCCTGTGCAAGATTCGGCAGTAGCAATTTTTAACTTCTTTTGTTTTAATAATTCAACTGTTTCTTGGGCTACTTTTAAAACTTTTTCTTCCATCAGAATTCACATCCTAATCAACAAATGAATATTCGGTTTCGCTAATCGCTTTTTCTACTAACGCTTCAATATCGAGTCCTTTTTCCGCCTCATCACAAAGAGCCAGAGTGGGTCTTGTTTTCGGGTGTTTGGGAGTAAATACCGTACAACAATCCTCATAAGGCAAAATCGAGGTTTCAAAGGCATCTATTTTACGTGAAATTCTGATTATTTCTTCCTTGTCCATACCAATCAAAGGGCGAAGAACAGGCATATTGCAAACCGCATCGGTAGTAACAAGAGCGGGTAAGGTCTGACTTGCAACCTGACCGAGACTTTCCCCTGTTATAAGAGCTAACGACTCTGTTTTTCTCGCTAATCGCTCCGAAATACGCATCATCATACGCCTCATTATAAGGGTAAAATATTCCTCGGGACAATTTTCTGCGATTTGGTCCTGAATTTCGGTGAAGGGTACAATCGCTAAATTTATAGTACCGCTATATCTTGCCACCTTTGAAAGCAGGGTTCTCACCTTTTGCTCTGCACGAGGGCTTGTATATGGCGGACTTGCAAAATGAATTGCGTTAAGTCTGAGTCCTCTTTTTGCCATTGTCCAGGCCGCAACCGGACTGTCAATACCGCCGGAAATGAGAATTGATGCTGTACCTGCAGTTCCTACAGGAAGTCCGCCCGCACCCGCAATTTGCTCGGCACGGATATATGCCGCATAATCACGTACTTCAACAAAAACTATTCTCTCGGGGTTGTGAACATCTACCTTCAAATGCGGAAAGGCCGAGAGCAACACGCCACCGAGTTCCCGTGAAATTTCGGGAGAGGTAAGCGGAAAATTTTTGTCAGCTCTCTTTGCTTCAACCTTGAAGGTTTTAACCTCCTTTAAGCTGTCACTTAAATATTCGACTGCCTTTGTCTTAATATCTTCAAATGTCTTTTCACAAACACAAGCACGACTAAAGCCCGCTATACCGAAAATTCGGCTTACACATTCGAGCCCTTCCTCGAAATCGAAGTCATCACTTTGCGGTTCGACATAAATTGCCGACTGTGCTTTTCTGATATTCACAGGCCCGATTTTTTTGAGTCGCCTTCTCATATTTTTGATTAAGGCATCCTCGAAATTACTGCGATTAAGACCTTTAAGAGCTAACTCTCCGTTTTTTATAAGTATAATTTCTTTCATATTTTTGAACGCCTGAGCTTTCCGACAGCTTCACTTAAAGCCTCGAAAAGACAGTCGATGTCCTCCTTGGTGGTATCTTTTGAAAAACTGATTCGAAGTGCCGAATCGGTGCGTACTTTATCAAGTCCTATGCTTTTTAAAACATAACTTTGCTCACCTTTGGCGCAGGCACTGCCCGATGAAACAAATATATTTTTACTCTCTAAAAAATGAAGTAATGTTTCAGAGCGGTAATATGGCAGAGAAATATTAAGTATGTACTCGAATGCGTTTTCGGGTGAATTTATTTCGGCAAAAGAACAACTTGTAAACTTTTCTCTGGCATACAAATTGACCCGACTCACCTTTTGGAGATTTTGGGATATGTTTCCTAAATCCTCAACCGCTCCCATAAAGCCCGCTATAAGCGGTACCGCTTCTGTTCCCGAGCGCAAGCCCTTTTCCTGACCGCCGCCTGTGATAAAGGGCGAAATTGTGACACCCTTTCTCTTGTACAAAAATCCAATTCCTTTAGGTCCGTGAATTTTATGTGCGCTGGCAGTAAGTAAATCAACACCAAGCTTTTTCACATTTATTTCACATTTTCCGAAGCCTTGAACCGCATCACAATGAAAAAGTGCTTTTTTAGAATACTCTTTTACAAGCTTTCCGATTTCCAAAATCGGCTGTACTGAGCCGATTTCATTATTAACAAGCATTACACTTACAAGAATTGTTTTTTCGTTAAGGGAGCTTTTAAGCTGTTCGACATCAACAATACCGTTTTTGTCGGTATCGAGCAAAACAACCTCAAAGCCCTCTCCTTCGAGTCGCTTTACAGTCTCTTTCACTGAAGGATGCTCGATTTTTGTGGTTATCACTCTGTTTCCAAAGCCACGCCTTTTAAGACAGGACATAATTGCGGTGTTATTTGCCTCCGTGCCTGAAGCGGTGAAAAAAATCTCATCCTTTTCGGCAGAAATAAGGCTCGCAATAGTTTCTCTGGCACCATCAACTAAATTTTCGGCATCCATACCGAGTGTATGTAAAGAAGAAGGGTTGCCCCAAGTATCACAAAGAGCTTTGTTTATATACTCAACTGCCTTTTTTGAAGGCTTTGTTGTAGCGCTGTTATCAAGATAAATCAAACGGTTCAAACCTTTCTCCTTTCAAGATATAGTATATCGAATATATTATACAACAATATTTTACATTTCTCAATAGTAAATATTGTAATAAAGACATATTTTTTTATGAAAGCTAATATTCATTTTATGGTGATTATACTTGGCTTTCGAAATATTTTTAACTCCTTCTTTTTTCACTGGCTTTTTGCCTTTAGCACTCATTATTATTTGTGGTGTTTTTTTGAGTTTTAAAACCCGTTTTTTTCAAATCAATGGGCTTTTTCAATCCTTTTCTTTGCTTTTTTCCTCCTTCAAAAGCAATCTAAAATCAAAATCCGACTTCAACTCCTTTAAAGCAGCGATGACCTCACTCGCTTCAACTGTCGGCACAGGCAATATTATTGGTGTGTCGGGAGCGATAACACTTGGCGGTCCGGGAGCAGTTTTTTGGATGTGTCTGGCTGCCTTTTTCGGTATGCTTATTAAATATGCGGAAATCACTTTGGGGGTAATTTTCAAAGAAAAGAATTTCGGCGGACCGATGTATTACATCAAGAAAGCTCTGCCCGAAAAATTCAGATTTTTAAGCGTTCTTTTTTCTGTTTCTTTAATTTTTGCAGTTTTCACAAGCGGAAATTTAACCCAAGTAAACTCCTTTGTTTCTTCCTTTGAAGCCGCAAATAAAACAAATCTGTTTATCGGTATCGTATTTGCATTTTTTATCTATTTTTCGTTAAAAGGCGGCATAAAATCAATTGGAAAAATCACCGAAAAGCTCACTCCTGTTATGGCACTCGGCTATATTTTTGTCTGCCTTTTCGTTATCATTAAAAACCTTGACTTTCTGCCAATTTGCTTTAAAATGATAATAAAAGGTGCTTTCAGTCCTTCGGCTGTGACAGGCGGTGCTGTAGGACATTTTACAAAAGTCGCTTTTTCCGGCGCTTCACGTGGTGTTTTTTCAAACGAGGCGGGTCTAGGCACTGCCGCTATTGCCCATTCCTCAGCTGATGATGCAGATAAAAACCAACAGGGACTATTCGGCATATTCGAAGTTTTTTGTGACACAATTCTTATATGCTCTCTCACAGCACTTACAATTCTCGCAAGCCAAGTTAATATAAATTACGGTAGCACCAATCCATTTTCGCTTATCAAATCGGCGCTTTGCTCGGTTTTTGACAACAACGCCACCCATCTTTTACAGCTTATGCTTATGTTTTTTTCTTTTTCAAGCGTTGTCGGATGGGCGCTTTACGGAAAAGCAGCTTTAACATTTTTGAAAATTTCAGACAAAAGGAATATTTTTATCAAAATTTATTCCATCTTTTGCATTTTAGGAGCAGTTTTAAAATCAGATTTTGTATGGGAAGTTTCGGCATTTGCAAATGCAGTTATGCTTATTATCAATATACCTGTGATTGTCTATCTAAGCGACAACATAGAAAGGAAAAACTATGATAAAAGAAAGAATAGAAAAGTTAAAAGCAAGGTTAAACGTATCGGAAGCAATTTTAATATTCAGCAGTGAGAACCGACTTTATTTTTCGGGCTTTAAGTCTTCGGCGGGAGCGATTCTCATTACTAAAGCTTCTGAAACACTTTTTGTTGACTTCAGATATTTTGAAAAAGCAAAACAAACCGTTTCCTCTCTTTCTGTCATACAAAGCGAGAAGCTTTATTACCAAATCGGTGAAATTTTAAGTGCCCAAAAGATTAAAACCGTTTTTCTCGAAACGAATTATGTAAACCTTGAACAATTTTCTGTCATCACTTCTTCCCTGCCCGATTTTGAAATAAGTAAAAGTGACAAAATTTCAAAGGAAATTAACCTTTTGCGTTCGGTAAAAAGCGAAAAGGAAATTTCACTCATAAAATCGGCGCAAACGCTTACAGATGAAACCTTTTCTCATATTTTGAACTTCATAAAAGAAGGCAAAACCGAAAAAGAAATTGCACTCGAGATGGAGTTTTTTATGCGAAAAAAAGGCAGTGAGGAGGTAGCCTTCGATTTCATTGTGGTATCGGGTAAAAATTCCTCTCTGCCCCACGGTGTCCCGACTGACAAAGCTGTGAAAAAAGGCGATTTTATCACGATGGACTTTGGTGCTGTGGTCGGCGGCTATCGCTCGGATATGACAAGAACTGTCGCAATAGGCGGTATAAGTGAGGAACAACAAAAAGTTTATAATACCGTACTCACAGCTCAGAACTTGGCTTTAGAAAAAATAGCTCCTTTTAAAAAATGCTGTGAAATTGATAAAATTGCCCGAGACTATATTTATTCTTGCGGATACGAGGGTTGCTTTGGTCACGGGCTCGGTCACAGTGTAGGTCTTTTGATTCACGAGAATCCTTCCTTTAATACACGTGACACGACACCTTTGGAAAAAGGAATGGTTTTAACTGTCGAGCCGGGTATCTATTTAGAAAATAAATTCGGCGTTAGAATAGAGGATATGGTAGCTATAACGGATACAGATTATGTAAACCTGACAAAAAGTCCAAAAAACTTAATAATACTATAAAAGCAAAAGCAGGAAATAACCAATAATTTAAGAAAAGACAATTAAAAGAGTTTATAAACAAAACGGTTGCACATAAAAAAATTGTGCAACCGTTTTTTTGCCCCTAAGCGATAAATTTTTCGGGGGCAGGTATTTTTTAATTTAATCCCAAGGTTTTAAACGGGTCACAAAGCTCACCGTTTTTGTAAACCTCAATATGAATATGCGCTTCATCCTGACATTCGATTTGAACTGTGCCGCTGCTGCCTATGACATCGCCCATTTTTACATTATCACCGGCTTTTACCGACACGTTTTTAAATGCGGCATATTTTATTGTGATTTCCTCAGAATGCTTTATTGTTATAACCTTCCCATAATCGGGGGTCTGCTCAATCGTGATTACCTTTCCGTCGCTCATTGCACGTATATTTGTGCCCTCGGGGCAAAGAATATCTACACCTAAATGCAAACGCATATCAAACATTGTTTTTGAATATTGTAATTGCTTGAGAGAAAAGTCTTTTGAAATTTCGCCTTCTACCGGCTTTGTATAGCTCTGTACCACTTCGGCAGGAGTTTCCTCCTCATAAGGCTCATTTTCGACATTTTCGGTAACGTCTTCAATTATGGGCTCGTTTTCAATATATGATGACTCATCTTCAAAATATTCATCATTTTCTTCTGTAATATTATATTCTTTTGGCTCGACATTCTTAACATTGGAGGTGGCAAAATATGTCGCAGCGCCTATAATAACGAGGGATGTCGCCACAACGCCTAAAAAGCCTTTTTTAATTTTTTTGTGATTAGCTTTATCTTCTTGAAATTTCAATTTAATCATCCTTTCATTCTTATCATCATTTTTATTATTGACCGAAAAAAATCTTATATACAATTTTCAAAATTAAAAATATGTTCATAGAAAATAAATATATATGATAAATTTGCGAGTTATTATATGCTTGTACCTGAAAGGGAGCCGCACCCTTTTAAGTATAATTTCCCTTGGTCAAAAACGACTTGGGAAATTCTCTCCTCAAACCCCTTAAAATGAGAAAGAGCCGTGATTTTTCACGGCTCTTTTTCATTTTATTTTTTCTTTTTATGAACATTTCTAATTGTCTTTTTCTTTGGCACGGCTTTTCCTTTTTTGAGGGTAACGGTTTTATCGGGAGGAACCAAACAATTCTTTCCTGTTCCGATTAAATCATAACGCCCCGCCTTTTTGAGCGCCGAGAGGACTAACGCTCTGTTTTCAGGCTTGAAATACTGCAAAAGCGCTCTTTGCTCTGCCTTTTCGGCAGGAGTTTTCGGCACATAAACCTTTTGCATCGTAAACGGGTCAAGACCGGTATAAAACATACAGGTAGAAACCGTTCCCGGTGTGGGATAAAAGTCCTGCACCTGTTCGGGATGAAGATTGTTTTTCTTTAGAAAAAGTGACAATTCTATTGCATCCTTTATGGTGCTTCCAGGGTGTGAGGACATAAGATAAGGTACTAAATACTGCTTTTTACCTGCCGCTTTTGTCAGCTCGTAAAAGCGTTTTTCAAATTTATTATAAACACTGATATTGGGCTTGCCCATATATTTAAGTACATTGTTTGAACAATGCTCGGGCGCTACCTTTAGCTGACCGCTTGTATGGTGAAGCACTAATTCCTTGAAAAAGGTTTCATCTTTGTCTGCGATTAAATAATCAAAACGAATACCCGAACGAACAAAAACCTTTTTAACCTTTGGCAAAGAACGAAGCTGTCGCAAAAGACTTAAATAATCCGAGTGCGACACCTTGACTGCAGGGCACATTTGGGGCGCTAAACATTTTTTGTCCTTACAAAGACCGCTTTTTAGTTGTTTATCGCAAGAGGAGGCTCTGAAATTTGCAGTAGGTCCTCCGACATCGTGAATATATCCCTTGAAATCGGGCATTTCGGTAATTTTTTTAGCTTCTGCAATTACTGATTCGTGACTGCGGGCGCTGATTTGCCTGCCTTGATGGTACGCCAGCGAACAGAAATTACAAGCGCCAAAGCATCCCCTGTTGTGAATGAGTGAAAACTTGACCTCTTCAATTCCCGGCACACCGCCGAGTGCTTTATAGCTCGGGTGATAATCTCTCATAAACGGAAGCGAATAGACCTTGTCCATTTCCTCTGTCGTGAGCGGCGGCATTGGCGGATTTTGAACCACAATTTTTTTACCACTCTTTTGTATAATGGTTTTGCCACGTGTGGCATCGTGTTCTTGTTGCTGAATACGACAAGAGACGGCGTATTGCTCCTTGCCCTTTTCGCTGCATTGACTCACAAGCTCAAAGGAAGGGCACTCAATAGCCGATTTAATCGGTGTGTATTCTTCTGTTTTTACTGCATAGCAGGTACCCAAAACATCGGTTATTTGTGAGATTTTCTCACCTTTTTTAAGGCGATTTGCAATTTCTACGATATGTTTTTCTCCCATACCGTACATCAACAAATCCGCTCCCGATTCCAAAAGAACAGACTCTCGGACTTTATCTGACCAATAATCATAATGTGCAAATCGGCGAAGCGATGCCTCAATTCCTCCTATTAGCACAGGTACATCGGGATATAATTCTTTGAGTTTTTTTGTATAAACCGTAACCGCTCTGTCAGGGCGAGCGCCTGCCTTTCCTCCCGGAGTATAGGCATCCTCACTGCGCCTTTTTTTAGCAGCGGTATAGTGTGCCACCATTGAATCAATATTACCGCTGTTTACCAAAAAAGCGTATCTCGGCTTCGCAAAACGCATAAAATCCTCATCGCTTCTCGGCTGTGGGATTATGCAAATTTTAAAACCCTCGCTTTCGAGCACACGAGAAATTATAGCAGTACCAAAAGACGGGTGGTCAACATAAGCATCCCCCGTCACTATTACAAAATCGGCAAAGGAAAAACCGTATTCCTTCATCTCTTTTTTACTAATCGGCAAAAATGGCATAATATCATCCTAATCTTAAATATATTTTATTATACAATATTTTCGCAATATCTACAAGGAGAATATATATGCCGGAAAAAGAACTTGAGACAAAAAACAACTATTTTTTGAAAATCATAATTTGTGAAATAATATGCGTTTGCCTTGTTTTAGCTACTGTTTTTGTCTCAAAGCTGTTTTTTAAAAAAGAATACGACAGTTTTTATAGCTTGTATGAAAAATACGCTATCCCCGACACCGATATTGAGGAAGTGATAGACAAGTGAAATTTAAATTTTTCGGTTGTCAAATTTATATCTCATTTCTTTTTTGGGCGCTAATCGCTGTTATGATAATTTTTGACAAAACAGGGCTTATTGTCCCTACTCTCTTGGCAGTTTTCTTTCACGAAATGGGACACCTGCTTTGTATGTGGGCAAAGGGAGTAGCTCCCAAAAGAATAAAGCTTATTCCGACATCGGTTCAAATTACCGCACCTTCATTATCCTCCTTTAAAAAAGATATTGCTGTATCCCTTTGCGGACCGCTTTTTAATATCATAATCTTTTTTACTCTCTATCTCAATTTTCTCCTTTATAAAAACTATGAGATTTTGATTTTTACTCTTATCAATCTTCTTATTGCCATTTTTAATTTGCTTCCCTTAAAGGGTCTTGATGGCGGTAAAATTCTCCACTCTGTTATATCACTTAAATCGGGAACTGAAAAAGCCGACAAGGCGCTTTCCATTGTCACTCTTGCGTTTTCGATTTGTATAATTATCTTGGCACTTTATCTGACAATACACAAAATTTACAATTTTTCACTATATATAATCGCACTCTATCTTTTAATAATCAGTCTTGCAAAAAAATAAAGTAGTTCTGAAAGAACTACTTTATTTTTTTGAGAGCCCCAAATCTTTTATCAGGGTTATTATTTTATCTGCATAGAGGTCGCATTGCTTTTGAGTCGGCGCTTCAACCATTACTCTGATAACCGGCTCTGTTCCGCTTTCACGAAGCAAGATTCTTCCGTTATTATCAAGCTCTTTTGAAACCTCATCAACTGCTGAAAGCACCTTTTCGTTAGAGGTGACTGCCGATTTGTCCTCGACCATAATGTTTTTAACGGTTTGCGGGAACATTTTTACAGGAGCAGCCAAGTCACTCAAGGTGGTTTTGTTTTCAACCATACACTCGCTCAACAAAATTGCAGTCAATATTCCATCACCTGTTGAAGCATATTTTCTGATGATTGTATGACCGCTTTGCTCACCGCCGATACTTAAATCTTTTTCAAGCATTGCATCATAAACATATTTATCTCCGACAGTTGTTTTTACACACTCAATACCATTATTTTCCAAAGCCTTGAAAAAGCCGAGATTTGACATAACGGTTGCCACAACCGTGTCTTTTTTGAGAAGTCCTTTTTTGCGGAGCATTTGAGCAAGAATGAAAATTACGTGGTCGCCGTTTACAACCTCGCCCTTTTCATCAACGGCAATACATCTGTCTGCATCTCCATCAAAAGCAAAGCCGACATCACAACGTTTTTCCTTGACATATTTGCGAAGCGTATCTATATTTGTTGAGCCTGCGTTCATATTGATGTTAACGCCATCCGGCTCGGCATTTATGACGTGCGTTTTAGCACCAAGTGCTTCAAAAACAGAGCGTGCAATCATCCAAGAAGAACCGTTCGCACAGTCGAGCGCAATATTGAGATTCTTATAGGAATTTGCCGCAATAGAAATCAAATATCCGACATATCTGTTTCTTCCTGCTGTGTAGTCGATAATTTTACCAATATTTTCTCTTGTTGCAAAAGGCAAATCAGCTTCATTTGTAAAGTCTGAAAGGTCGCCATCAATATATTTTTCAGCCAAAGATTGAGTATAATCATCCATTTTTTCGCCATAGGAATTTATCAGCTTTATTCCGTTGTCAAAATATGGATTGTGAGAAGCCGAAATCATAATTCCGCAGTCAAAACCATCCTGGCGTGTTACATACGAAACGCTCGGTGTGGTGGTAACGTGAAGCATATAAGCATCAGCTCCCGAGGCTGTAATTCCTGCCGCTATTGCGTATTCAAACATATAGCTTGAGCGCCTTGTGTCTTTGCCGATTACAATTCGGGTTTTGTGCTTGGGCTCTTTTTTACCCGAAAGCGAGGAAGAATAATACCAGCCTAAAAATCTGCCGATTTTATATGCGTGGTCACAGGTCAAAACAGTATTTGCTTCACCCCTGAAACCATCTGTGCCAAAATATTTAAGCTCATATTCCTCTGCTGAGCGTGGGCGAAACGACATCTCACTATAGGTGTGTGTCAAAGGAATTTCCTCACGCAACAGGTCATCAAGTGTTATGTTGAATATTGATGAAAGCTTTAAAATGATATTAACTTCGGGGATTGATTTGTCCGATTCCCACTTTGAAACAGATTGTCTGGAAACCGAAAGCTGTTCTGCTAATTGTTCTTGGGAAAAATTCATAGCTGTTCTAAGCAGCGAAATTTTTTGTCCTAAAGTCATAATCCTTACCTCCGTATAAAAAATTTTATACCCTAAAGAAAAAAAGGTCAAGCAACAAAACGCAACAACTCAAAGTAAACCTGTGGTTGCAACACTCTTTATTCCGCATAAATAAAGGGATTTTGGCGGTTATTGTCGGTTGCAAAAAAATCTTTATATTTATATTATATAACAAAAATGCTTCAAATATAAATAAAAACCCAAAAATTTCAGAGAATTTTCGGGTTTCATTTCTGCATATCAAAACATTTAAATAGAGTCGGTCGATAAGCCGAGTTCTGTCGTGGACGGTTATCTATCTCGACAACAAATCGCTTTGTTGCTCAAGCCGTTTTTCGTAGCACATCGGGCAAATGTATAGCTACAGTCAACGTTGCTCCGAATAGGGTTTACAGGACCAAAGCGTCTCCGCAAGGTCGGTGAGCTCTTACCTCGCCTTTCCACCCTTACCACTTTAGCGAACCTGTCACTCTAAGTGGCGGTATATCTCTGTTGCACTCTCCCTAAGGTCACCCTCGGCGGCCGTTAGCCGCTATTCTGCCCTGTGGGGCTCGGACTTTCCTCAGACATTACTGTCCGCAACCGCCTAACCGACTCTGTCAAGTATTTTATCACATAACAAGCCTTGTGTCAAAGCAAACTTTGAAAGAATAAAATATACTGTTTGGAGGTATATTTTATGATAAAGAAAGAACCTAAATATTTTTTAGCCGCAAATTCAGGAGAAGGCTTTGTTTCATACTTCGAGGACCTTATAAATAGCGCCGAAGGCTTTCACTTTTTTATTATAAAAGGAGGTCCCGGCACAGGTAAATCCTCCTTTATGAAAAAAATGACAAAAATTGCTTTAGAAAACGGAAATGATTGTATTTTATGCCCTTGTTCAAGTGACCCCGATTCACTTGACGGTGTAATTATCCCCGACCTTAAAACCGCTTTTTTTGATGGCACAGCCCCACATATAATAGAACCGCAGCTTATAGGCATAAAGGAAGAAATACTTAACTTCGGGCAGTTCTGGCAAAGTGAAAATCTCATTGAAAACAAAGGAAAAATCGAAAAACTGACAAAGGAAAATAAATTTTTGCATACTTTAGCTTCAAATTATATAAAATCCGCTTCGCTTATTTTAAAAAATGATTATTTAAAAGCCTGTGATTTGCTGCTTACTGAAAAGGCAGAAAAATACGCCGAATATCTCTGCAAAAAGGAGCTCAAAAAAGCGAAAGGCAAAAACACAAGGGAAAATGTATGCTTTTTGACAGGAATTACACCTAAAGGAATTGTAAGCTTTGAGGAAACCGTTTTGAGATTTTCCAAAAAACAAATTATAATAGCCGATAAATTCGGCGCTTTTTCAAATATCGTTTTAAAGCATTTGCGAAAATCGGCTCTTATAAGGGGATTAGAGATTATAACTGTGAAAAATCCGTTTTTGCCCTCAAGCCTTTTGGATGCGGTGATTATCCCGTCTCTCGATTTGAGTTTTGTCAGGGAATATGACTTTTTGCGTGTCACTTCTATCGCCCGCAGAACACGCTCCGAGCGATTTTATAAGGCTCTGCCTTCGCTTTCCCAAAATTTATACCCGCAAATATTAGAAACCGCAGTCGATACCCTGAAAAAAGCAAAATCAGTCCACGACGAACTCGAAAAAGAATATATAAATGCAATGGACTTTACCGCTTTAGAAAAATTTGCAGAAGATTTTTCTGCAACTCTTTTTGGCTAATCCAAAACACAAGTGATATAAAGAATAATACTTGTAAAAACGTTAAAAGTGTGATATAATCGGTTTGTCACACAAAATTTAATTAACAAGCAATTGGAGAAGTCTCTTTATTTTTATAGAGGCTCTAATACTTATTGCTTATTTGAGAATAATGAATTTAGTAAAAATGCAAATTTCACTTCTCAAGTAAGTTGAGGTTTCTCTTGGCTTGTTAAGTTTTGTGTGACAACAATCGGAGTTTGCGTTTTTCGGTGCGATAACTTCGGTTGTCGCACTTTTTTATTTTACGGGGATAAAAAAGAATCTTTTGAAAGGAGAAAAAATATATTACCCGGAAGTTTAATTAAGGAGAGAAAAATATGTCAATCAATGATTTGTTAGATACTGATATGCTGCTTCCATTATTTTTTGTCTTGCTGTTTACCTACTGGTTGGCAAAACATTATGGGATGAAGCGCTTCGATAATAATATTTACGGCGACTATGAATGTGGAAAGACAACGGAAGATAAAAACACAAAAATAATCGCAAAGAGAACTCTAACCCATCCTTTTAATAAAAATGTAATGATTAATATGGTTTTATTTGAATTGGCAAATGGGAGTCGTATCGAATTGGCAATAAAAGATTCAAGTGCATACGGCATTATTGTTGAAGGCGATTATGGCACACTAAAGCACCAAAGAAATAAATTTGTTGGGTTTGAACGAGAGCGTAACAATGAAGCGTAGTATATTATTTTTAGTTATTCTAATGTGTTGTTTTGCGATAATGTTAACGGGATGTACGGAAAATGAAGAACCGCAACCGCTTTGTGTGAAATGTGGCGGAACTGCTACTACAACTTTGGCAGGACCGGCCGGTATAATTCAGAAATACGGTATTTCAATTAGTGATTGTACGCTAATCGCCTCTGATATTTACTCCGCACCCGTATGTGATTCCTGTCGCGGTCCTGTAGCCGAAATTAAACCTGATGCGGGTTTTTCAGGAGAAACACCATTTTATTCAAATGATTAAATGATTTATAAGTTAATGTGCAAATGTGCATTAAAGCGTTAATACGCACAAATTTAAATAGCCTTTATTACAACCCAAAACAGAGTCGTCTCGCAAAATCGAGACGACTCTGTTTTTATATGCCTTGAAATATATCATAAAAAATGGTATATTAAATTCAAGAAATAAATGTTCGGCTCAAACTCCCCTTGCCCTCCTTGCCTAAAGGAGGGGGGACCGCTTGCGGTGGGAGGATATAAAAAACGGAGTGATAAATTACGGAAAGAAAACATAACCCCAAGTTAACAGACAACGCAAAATCGCTCCGTAAGAATATGACTAAAGAGGAACGACATTTGTGGTACGATTTTTTGCGTTCATATCCTGTCCGATTTTTGCGACAAAAGGTTATAGATGACTACATTGTTGATTTTTATTGTCATAAAGCACGACTTATAATCGAGCTTGACGGCTCACAGCATTATGAGGAAAAAGGATTGTTGAAGGATAAGATTCGCACCGAAAGAATTGAGAGCAGAAATTTAACAGTAATTCGCATACCGAATAACGAAGTTAATAATAATTTTAGAGGGGTTTGTGAGTATATTGATTGGTGGGTTAGGGAATCCCTCCACCAATCTGACGATTGGTCCCCCTCCCTTTAGGGCAAGGGAGGCTTTTATACAAATTTAAAAATATAATTTTTAGGAGCTTTCAGGATGTTTAACTTTTTTGCAAAAGAAAATATGCGAAACGGAAACTGCTATACCATAGGCGGTACGGATTATAACCACATCAAAAACGTTTTACGTATGACTGTCGGTGACAGATTTTTGATAAGCGATAACGGAAAAAGTAATCTTTGCGAAATAAAATCAATAAACGAAGCTGAAATAGGCGTTCAAATTATTGAGGAAAACTATATTGATACCTCTCTTGATATAAATATTTTTCTTTTTCAAGGGCTTCCGAAATCTGACAAATTAGAGCTTATTATTCAAAAATGTGTTGAGCTTGGTGTCAGCGGTGTTATCCCTGTAGAGATGGAGCATTGTGTAGTAAAGCTCGACAATAAAAAGAAGCCTGCTAAAACAGAACGTTGGCAGGCAATCAGCGAAAGCGCCGCAAAGCAGTCAAAAAGGAGCTTTGTGCCGAAAATTTACGAGCCGGTCGCCTTTAACACGGTTTTAGAAAACATAGAAAAGCTCGACCTGTTTTTAGTGCCATTTGAATCGAAAAATGGAATGAGCGACACAAAAAATGCCCTTTTAAAGCTTAAAAAAGGTATGAATGTTGGCATTTTAATCGGTCCCGAGGGAGGTTTTTCGACCAAAGAAATCAACACGCTAAAAAACAAAAAGTGTGACATCATTTCTCTTGGCAAAAGAATTTTGCGTACCGAAACAGCGGCAATTTGTGCGGTTTCTATGTGTATGCTTTACAGCGAAACGGAGCTTTCAAATGATTAAATTACCCGACAGCTACAAACAAAGAATGAAAAAAATTTTAAAAAGCGATTTTGAGGACTATCTGAACGCATTGGAACAAAGTCCCAAAAAGGCCTTTAGGGTAAATACCGATAAAATATCACTCGGCAATTTTCGTGAAATAAATCCTTTTGGTGACAAAAAAATCGAATACTCTGAAAACGGGTTTTACCTCGACCTCGAAAAAGCGGGCAACCATCCCTATCACCACGCAGGTATGATTTACATTCAAGAGCCTGCCGCTATGGCTCCGGCAGAGTGTGTAAGCATTGACAAAGACTCTGTTGTGCTCGATATGTGTGCCGCTCCCGGCGGAAAGTCCACCCAGCTTAAAAACAAATTGGGCGACAAGGAAATTTTAGTTTCCAATGAAATTATCCCTTCCCGTTGTAAAATACTCACCGGAAACATCGAGCGCTTAGGACTTAAAAACTGTATCACCACCTGTATGGACACACAAAAACTCGCAAAAGTTTTTCCAAAAACCTTTGATTTTATAATGTGTGATGCACCCTGTTCAGGAGAAGGTATGTTCAGAAAAGAGGAGTCCGCCATAACAGAGTGGAGCGAGGAAAATGTTAAAATGTGCGCCAAACGGCAGTCCGAAATTTTGGAAAATGCCGCACTTTGCCTGAAAAACGGCGGAGTGATAGTATATGCCACCTGTACATTTTCCCTTGAGGAAAACGAAATGGTGATAGACTCTTTTCTTAAAAACCACCCCGAATTTGAAATTGTACCCGTAAAAAAAGAAGTAGAAAAGGTCACTCAAGATGGTATATTTTTCGAGGGTTGCGAAACCGAAAACATCCGCTTTTCAAGGCGGTTTTATCCGCATAAGGCTATCGGTGAAGGGCAATTTATGGCGGTACTTAAAAACAAATTGGAAAAGACTGACACATACACCTGTGCTTCAAAAATGAATTGCACAGATAAAACAGTTTTACAATTTTTGGAAAATACACTTGTTTCCTTTGACAAGGCGGCAGTAAAGCTTTACAACAAAAATCCCGTTTATTTTGAAAATGATTTCGACATAAATGAGGGCACAGCCTTTTCCTATGGCGTGACTATCGGTGAGATAAAGAAAAATTACATTTTGCCTCATCACCAATTTTTTATGGCGCTTGGTAACAGCTTTAAAAGAAAAATCGAGCTTTCAGTAAGTGATGAGAGATTAGCAAAATATCTTCACGGTGAAGAAATCGAAGTCGAATGTGACAACGGTTGGGCGGCAGTTTTAGTCGATGGTGTCGCCTTGGGCGGAGCAAAGGTAGTCGGCGGTATTGCAAAAAACCATTATCCAAAAGGTCTGAGAATCAGATAATTGTAAAAAGGATAGTACATTTTGTACTATCCTTTTTAGTTTAAAAAACTTATTTCCCCGAAAGTGTTTTTCTGATAAATGCGCTAATATCAATATTTTTAACGGTAGCACCATTAAAATATTCTGTTCCGTAACCGTAAGCGAAAACAGGGACATTAGCTCCTGTATGAGCGGTGGTGGTGTATCTGTACTCATTTTTTTCATACATAAGTCCGCCGGTTTCGTGGTCAGCGGTTATAATTACCACCGTTTCGGGATTGTAAAAAGCGTATTCCATAAACGCACCGATTGCAGTGTTAAAGCGTGCTACTGCATTGGTTGCCGAAGCCAGACTTCCGTTATGACTGTATTTGTCAATATACGCTTCCTCATACATAACAAAAAAGCCTTTTTCATTTTCAAGCTTTGTGAGTGTGTCGTTTATGGTAGGCACAATATTTTTACCGTTTTGCACCCTTAAATCACAGGAGATGATAGTATTTTTTAATGTGCCTTGACTCTTTACTATTTGGAATGTATCGCTTCGGTCATCTGCGTGTGCAGAAAAACCCGAGGGTGTAGCGCCCGTTTGCACCTCTGTTGACATTACAGCGGACTGCAAACCCAATTTATCGGAATACTCGGTCATAAGCTCTAAATCTTTACCGTTTTTATCACGACCTATTCTTCCGTTTGTGGTGAGTACACCTGTCGATAGCGCTGTTGCCGCCGCCGCAGAATCGGTAACACCCGACAGAGAATTTGTGATACAATCCCCCTTATTTATAAAGAGAGTACCGTAAAAATAATTATTATCGCCGACATTATTGTCGAGTAGCTTTGTATGGTTAAAGCCCATACCATCACCAATTAGAAGAATTGCATTTTTCGCCCTTTGAGGTGTCGGGGTCAGCTTTTTCTCCTTCATCGGAAATGTAAGACTGAAATCCTTTTTCACATAAGTCTCACAAAAGCTATAAGCCGCTGCCGCAATAACGTAAGACTCGGCTTCAAGTGCAAAAGCGTTCTCATTTGCAATTAAGGAAAATGTAAACCCATCGGACTTGTCTTTTTTTATTTCTTTTGACAGTTCACGGTTTGTGTCGCCTATCAAAATCTCATTTTTGTCTGCATTTTCTTTATCATCGGTTATAATTTCAATATTGAGTCCCGCTTTTTCTTTGAGATTTGTTTTTATATACTCCGCCGCATTAAGCTCGTAAGCATCGGCATTTTGAGAAACAACTATAACATATCCTTTTCTGTTCGAGTTTTCTCCATTTTTACAGCCGACAACCGAAAAAGCTAAAATTAAAACTAAAAATATACTTAAAATTCGTTTCATTTAATATTCCTCTTTATCGCTGAATTTATTATATTATAGCACAAAAGTGCCCAAAAGGGCACTTTTTTTAATTTTTATTTAGTTGTGCATTGCCATCTTTTACCGAAAGGGTGTATTTATCCTCGCCAAGCTTTCTTGTAAGGGTCATATTTGCCCACGCCGAAGGCAATACGGGATTTAGTTTAACGCCATCTGTGGTGTTTTTGAGTCCGCAAATATGCTCAAGAATCAACCAGATATGCCAAGCGGTAGTACCTGTGTTATAGTGACAGCTTGACCTACCGTAGTTGTCGCCCTCGGCTCCCACGTAATAATTACTGTAATGTGTCGGGATTTGCAAATTCTTTTCGGGCGGATTTTTGGGGTTGGTCGGCAAGACGCTTAAAATGGTATCTCTTGCCATATCTCCATCTCGGAGTAAGCAATCGGCAAACGCCTTAAACATTACCGAATGGCAATATACAGAGCCATTTTCGGTAGTGCCTCTTTGCTTAATGCTCACTCTTCCCCAAACAGGGCTGTATTGCTGGAAGGGCGGGTCAATAAGGGTATATCCGAAATCATTTTTCATACTCTCAATTGTTGCCTTTACCTTTTCGAGCCTGTCTCCCTTTGCTGCACCCGAAATAATAGCCCAGGTTTGAGCATTTAAGAATTTTTGAGCATCGGCATCCTTTTTACTGCCATAAGGCTTGCCGAAATCATCGATACCTGCAACATACCAGTCGCCATCCCAACAATGCTCGTTAACGCTGTTTATCAGCTCTTGTCTGATTTTTTCGAGTCCCTCATCAAAGGAAATAGAATTGAGTCGCTCGATAGCATAAGCTAAAGCCACTGTATTCCAAGTTGATTCACCTTTGCCAAGATGTCCGGGTCCGTTTACAGGGTCATTCCAGTCGCCATCTAAAATAAGGCAAAGACCGTGCTCACCACGCCTTGTCGCCATATAATATGCCGCTTTTTTAAGGTGGGTAAGCAAGGATTCTGAAACCGGAGAATCCATATACGGAATTTTTGTTTCATATAAAGACTTGTCACCGTTTTGCTCAACGATTTCAACAAGGCAAAGTACAAGCCATATCGGAGCATCGCTGTGGTTTATAAGGCAAAGTGCTCTGTCTGGCTCACCGTTTGTTAAATACCACTGCTTTATATAACCGTTATGGTGCTGTCTTGCAACAACCTTTAATGCACGTTCATAAGCATCACGAGGCTCTAAAATAGAGTAACCGATATAATCTTGCAGCTGATTTCTAATCGGGCAGTAGCTGCCGCCTCTATTTAATCTGCCAAAGAAATAGGTTTGGCGCTTAAACCAATAATTTGTAAGATAGTTAAGCTCGGTATCGGGTGTGTCTATAAAATAAGCCTCACATCTCTTATCCCAAAGCGCTTTTATATCATCAAGCTCTTTTTCTACATTGGGGAAATTTTTGGCAATATCATCGATTGTCTCTTTTTCCTTTTCAATTCCCCAGAGGAAATTAACAGAAAATTCCTCGCCGGAAGCGAGACACTTTTTGTGTTGCATTGCGGATATATTTTCTTCGAGTTCCGCCATTTTCGATTCGCATTTGTTATTGGAAACCGCAAGTGGCACAACCGAATAATCATCGCAACCGAAAAAGCGTTGCTTGTTACATTCAAAGCTATCAGGCAATACATCGCTTAACACATAGCGGATACGTTTATTAGGCTCAACCTTTTCCTTGTCCTCGTAGCGCACATAATACGGAAAGCCTGTGTGGTAAATATAACCGTTTTGGTCATATTTTGTCTCATAAGCCATATATCCGGGGTTATGTATTGTAAAGAGTGAGAAAAGCGAAATTTGCTTTTCCTCTCCGCTTGTGTTTTTAACTGTCGCTGTCCAAAAAACACGAGCACCGTTTACAGGAACGAAAACACGCACCTTTACCTCAACACCATCAAATTCCTCTGTGATTTCGGTTTGATAAAGCCTATGCTCGCAAGAATAGTTCTTTCCCATTCCCTTGCAGAGAATATATGATTTACCGTCAACATTAAGATAAAACGCATTTTGGTCTTCAAAAAATCTTTCAGAAGAAAAATCGTTTGTCAGCATTTCACCGCCACCCATAAGGCGCTGTGAAATGTTTATGTGAAAATTGTCGTTAAATAATTTATTTGCCCAAGTGGTAGGTGTAAAAGGTGTTGATATAACAAACGCCTTACCACCATCTGTAAATTTACCGTAACTCATTTTCTGTCTCCTTACCACTTAACACTCCAGCGTTTTTTGTATTCGCCGTTTGCGTTATGGATGTGTACTTCATTCTTTCGAAAGGATTTTTCTGCCCTTTCGCTTAACATTTTATCAAATTTTTCTTCATCAAAAGGCAATGTGATTTCCCTGCAGCCTTCCCAAGCGGAAAGATATGCCGCATTAGAAATTGTGAGCTCGTTTATGCCCTCGACACCCGGTGCAATAAGCTTTTCGTTATGTAAAACAGCATTTGCAAAGTTTTGCAAAATTCCTCTGTGTGCGGCTTCAGCAGTTTCCTGCTTTATTTCCTCGTATTCGTATTCTATACTCGGCGAGCTTTTTTCCGAAGAAAAACAAGCTTTCCTTTCAGACTCATTTAAGCGCCACCACTTCAAAGCTCCGTTTTCGATAACGATTTTGCCAAGGGTTCCCGAAATTTCAAGTCTGTTTGTTCCGGGATATTCGCCTGTTGTGGTTATAAACGTACCTGTTGCACCGCCGGCGTATTTAGTGAAAATGGTAACATCATCTTCAACCTCGATGTTATGGTATTTTGCAACATCGCAAAAGGCAGTAACGCTTGTCGGCATTCCGCAAATCCATTGCCACAAATCGAGCTGATGCGGTGCTTGATTAAGAAGCACGCCGCCTCCCTCACCCGACCAAGTGGCTCTCCAATCGCCCGAATCATAATAACTTTGGGTTCTGTACCAATTAGTACAAATCCAAACCGAGCGTTTGATTTCACCCAATTCACCGTTTGAGACAATTTCCTTTGCTTTTTTAAACAGAGGGTTTGTCCTTTGGTTGAACATAATGCCGAATACTTTACCGCTTTTCCAAGCCACTTCGTTTAGCCTTCTGGCTTGACTTACAGAAATATCGACAGGTTTTTCAACTAAAACGTGATGGCCCATTAAAAATGCTTTTTCAGAAATCGGAGAGTGTAATTTGTGCGGAACAGCAACTATTACCGCATCGCAAAGTCCCGACTTTAAAAGCTCGTTATAATCCTCAAATACCTCTATATTCTGATATTCACATTTAAAATTCTTGAGTTTTTCGGAAATTATATCGCAAACTGCGGTAAGTCTCATACCCGAAATTTCACCGTTTGCTATTGCTTTGGCGTGAGCTTTTCCCATATTACCTATTCCTATAACGCCAATTCTGATTTCTGTCATAAAACCTCTCCGATTAGCCAAAGCATTCAAACCCCGCATTGAGTTTGAATGCTCGTTTTAAAGTTGTGTTTAATAAGTATCTGATGTATCAGCAAATACAGCAGTAACGTTTGTCTTTCTGCGAGATGTTGCCACTCTCTTCATAAGCTCTTCATAATAAAGGTCTTCATCAAAAGGAATTGACACCTTGCTGTTTGTAAAGGAGGACAAGTGCATAGCATTTGAAAGAGCGAGTCCGTTTATACCCTCTTTGCCCTCTGCGATAAGCGATGTGCCACGAAGGATAGCACTTCCCCAAGCATTAAGAACACCAATGTGTTGCTCGTTTTTGCCATCGGTTTCAACCTCAACCTCGTGGCATTCAACCAAGCCAAAGGGATGTTTGTTTGTAGCTGAAAATTCTTTTTCTGTCATTTCGTATTCGAGCACAGAAAGTTTGTCGTTTTCGGCAACTATTTTTGCTTTATCCATTTGAATTTCAAAACGATTTGTACCGTGCGCATCACCTGTTGAAGTGATGAAAACGCCTGTTGCACCGTTGGGATATTCAACATAGGTTGTAACATCATCCTCAACCTCGATGTCGTGCCATTTTCCGTAATGAAGATGTGATTCGACAGTTACAGGCATTCCGCAAATCCATTGCCAAAGGTCTAATTGGTGGGGACATTGATTAAGAAGAACACCGCCACCTTCGCCTGACCAAGTAGCTCTCCAATCGCCCGAATCATAATATGCTTGGGGGCGATACCAGCTGGTAATCAACCAGTTTGTACGTCTGATTTCACCATAAACGCCAGACTGTACAAGCTCACGCATTTTTCTGTAAATATGGTTTGTTCTTTGGTTGAACATCATACCGAAAACAACCTCGGGGTGCTTTTCGGCTACATCGTTCATCTCTCTAACCTGCTTTGTGTAAACACCTGCGGGTTTATCCACCATAACGTGAATACCCTTTTCCATACACATAATAGCATATTTAGGGTGGTCATAGTGAGGAACTGCAACAATACAAGCCTCAATAAGACCGCTTTCTAACATATCATCGCCTGTCTCAAAACAGGTAACATTGTCCTTTTCAAAATGCTTCTTTGCCCAAGCAATTCTGTCCGGGTTTTTATCAGCTACCGCCACAAGCTTCAAATCGGGGCATTTGCCATCAATAATATGCTGAGCGTAAGATGTTCCTTGATTACCGATTCCGATAATACCAACTGTCATTCTCTTATCCATTGCTAAATACCTTCCTTACTTAAATCCTAATGCACTTAAATTTTTATAGCTTCTTTTCAAACACTCAAAGGGGTCTTCATCATAGCAGTTGTCCTGTTCAACAAGCATATATTCAACACCTGTTTTTTCAGCAACCTCAAAGATTTTATCAAAGTTGATATTGCCTTCGCCGATAACCGCCATTTTGCCATCCCAAGTGTGATCTTTAAGGTGAATACAGGGGGCTCTGCCACTTATTTCATTCAACCAATACGCCGGGTCGGCGCCTGCGTGCTGAACCCAATATGTATCAAATGTAAAGCCTAATTCATCGGGGCTGAAATTCTCCATAATATGTCTGTAGATCGGCTTACCATCGAGCTTTATAAACTCAAAGCCGTGGTTGTGATACATAAAGTATTTTCCGTTTTCCTTTAAGGTCTTTACTGCCGGCTTATACTTTGTAACAAACTCTTCGAAATGCTCACTTACTTCCTTTTCTGTCGAATCAAAGGGGTGGTAGCCAAGACCTATATACTTGCAGTCGAGTATGTCGTGATTTTTTACGACTTCAAGTGTTTCGCCTAAAATCTTATCCGGTGGGATATGTGTGATTACACATTTAAGCTCGTTTTTGTCGAGCTCCTTTTTAAGCCAATCGGCTTCATAAGGACAAGTACCCGAAATATGAACATAGTCATAGCCGATATCCTTTACTTTTTTTAGGCTTTCGGATAAATCGTTCAAATTTTCGCAAAAGCTTCTGATTGTGAAAAACTGTGCACCAATTCTCATATTTCCATCTCCTTATATCAAAGCCTTAAATGCAGCTGCCGCCGCACTGAAAGCTTCTTTGTTATCTTTAAATGTAAAGATTTTTCCGACCTCGCTTGTGTCGCCCTCACGTTCAAGCCCTTTAAGTCCCGCAAAGTCCATCAGATGAGGCTCTAATGTGAAATCCTTTCCGCCCATTTTGATAAATTCGTTGGCGATAAAGGGGATATTTCCATCTCCCTTGCCGGCAGGAACCACATTACCATCCTTGAGCGAATCCTTGATATGCAGATACTTGATATTATCCTTTAAGGCATCCCACGCAACCATTGTGTCAACCTCACTTTGAACAAAGTTTGCGGGGTCAAAAATGCCCTTTATGCCCTTTACATTTTGGAAAATATCGAGACAACGCTCAATGTTGTCACCGTAAATTCCCTTTTCGTTTTCGTGAACAAGTGTTACATTATAATTCTTTGCAATATCGCAAAGAATATTAAGTCTTTTAATTACTTCTTCTCTGTAATCATCAGGATTTTTACCCTCGGGCATAAAGAAGGAGAAAATTCGCATATTAGAAGCGCCTAAAATTTTGGCTAATTCCAATGTGTGCTTGAATTTTTCGATATGTGCTTCGAAGTCATCCTTTTCAATATCAATTTTTCCAATAGGAGAGCCTATCGACCAGCAGACAAGCCCGTTTTTGTCCAATTTTTCTTTAATTTCTTTGGCTTTTTCTACTGTGATGTCGGAAATGTTTGTTCCATCAACGCCTCTTATTTCAATTCCCTGTAGGTCATTTTCCAAAAGCGCCTCAATTTGACCGTCAAACATTTCATCCGCTTCATCAGCAAAAGCATAAATTTTAATATCAGCCATATTTTACACTCCCGAATAAGCAGAAAAACCGCCATCAATAGGAATTGTAACGCCTGTCACAAAACCAGCTTTTTCTTCATCCAAAAGGAAGTCAACAGCGCCGAGTAATTCCTCTGCCTCGCCAAATCTTCCCATAGGAGTAGCTCTTAAAATCTTTTCGGTGCGGGGAGTAGGTGTTCCATCCTCCGAAAAGAGTAATGCTCTGTTTTGGTTTGTTACAAAAAATCCGGGAGCAATTGCGTTTACACGAATACCCTCTTTTGCAAAGTGAACTGCAAGCCACTGTGTAAAGTTGCCAACAGCTGCCTTTGCAGCAGAGTATGCCGGAATTTTAGTGAGCGGTCTATAAGCATTCATAGAAGAAATGTTAAGAACCGAACAGCCCTTTCTTCCAATCATATCAGTCATAAAGATTTGACTGGGTAAAAGCACGCCCTTTATATTAAGGTCAAAAACAAAGTCAAAGCCTGCACCATCAATGTTAAAGAAGGTTAAGAAGTCCTCTGCCGCTTCATCGCCCTTTTCGAATTCTTCGTGAAGGGTGGTGCATTTGGGGTTGTTGCCTCCTGCACCGTTGATAAGTATATCGCAAAGACCAAAATCCTTTACGATTTCATCGTGTACTGCCTTTAAATTTTCCTTGTCAAGCACGCTGCACTTATAAGCCTTTGCAATGCCGCCATCATTTATTATTCTTTCTGCAACAGCCTTAGCTGCTTGCTCATTCAGGTCAAGGACCGCAATTTTGTCGCCTTTTTTTGCCAACATTTCTGCAAAGGAAGAACAAAGTACGCCTCCTGCACCTGTTATGACTACAACCTTACTCATTATTTTTTCTCCTAAATTGATTTATTTCCAATATCCAAGCTCTATACCTTTTTTATAAATGGAAATTGCCATTCCTTTATATCCGTATTCATTTAAATGACACTCGCCACGCCTGTTCTGATAAGCAAAGCTTTGCGGAGCTTGATTTTTCTCGATTGCTCTTTCATCACTTCTTGTCAAAGTTATGCCAACATCCTTTGCGCCGTCAGTCTGGAAATATTTTCTTAAATTGAGCGCTTTGTCGCCGAATTTTGCGGTAAAATCTGCTGCGTAATCATCACCGTAAAAAGGAATAAGCATAATGCTGTTTTGCGCAGCTTTACCGATTTTTTCGTACTTCGGCAACAAGTCGTTTACTTTTGCGGGCATATCGTTTGCACCTAAAAGCATTATGTTGCAATATATTTCACCACTGTAATACTTACTGTAATCGAATTTTACATCTGTACCCTTTTTTAGTGTCAAAGCGGCTGAAGTATCTGTTCTTGTGAGCTTATAAAAATGGGTTTCCTTTTCGGTGCCTTGCTCGAATTCGATGGTATAAGGGTTGCCACCTACAACAACATTGTCAATAGGAAGCTTATTACCAAAGCCTTTCAAAACAATATCTTCACCGTTTTTACCTATAAATAACTCACGGTCAAGTCTTACCTGCGCTTGGCCCTTTTTGAAGGTAACATCATTTCTAAGGCAAGTATCAAGTACATTTGCGCGTGCCGAAATTGTACTGCTGTTTTCGCCCGGCACACCTGCATTTATAACCTTGTATGCATTTCCAAGCTGTGCTTGTAATTGTTCGGGATATGTATTTCCCTCTGCCATAGCCATACCTTCAGTTATGCTGTCTCCCCAACAAATAACAATTTTTCTGTCTTTTTCAGCAACAACCACATCATCCTTTTTCTCCTCAGTTTGAGTGGCTTGCTGATTGGTATCGTTTGTTTTGTTTGTGTTGTCTGCCTTTTCTTCCTTACAGCCGGCAAAAGATAAAACCAAAAGACTTGCAAGTAAGATACTTAAAATTTTTCTCATTTTCATAATAATCACCTTATCCTTTTTTTATTTATTTTTTTCGAGGGCTTCAAAAAGTCCTGCTAAATATGTAGCACCTAAAGCTCGGTCAAAAAGACCGTAGCCATATCTACCCTTTTCGCCCCAAATCATTCTGCCGTGGTCGGGACGAACATATCCGTCAAAGCCGTTATCGACTAATGCCTTTGCAATAGAATACATATCAATAGAGCCACACTCGGTGGGATGTCCTACCTCTTCAAATTTACGCTCGCCTGTATGCTTAATATTACGCAAATGTACAAAATGAATTCTGTCTGCAAAGGAATTAACCATATCAACAAGGTCGTTGTCGGGGTTTGCACCGAAAGAGCCTGTACAAAGGGTTAATCCGTTGTTGGTTTCAGGGACAATGCTGAAAAATCTCTTTAGATTTTCTTTGTTTGTAATAATTCTCGGAAGTCCAAACATACCCCATGGCGGATCATCGGGATGAATTGCCATATTAACGCCGACTGACTTTGCTACGGGAATTACCGCCTTTAAAAAGGTTTCTAAGTTCTTCCATAAGCCTTCCTCGCCTAACTCCTCATACTTTTTAAGAAGCTCTTTAAGCTCGGTCGAATCATAGCTTGCATCCCAGCCGGGAAGTGACAAATCGCCCTTTAAAGGATTCATCGCAAGAACGGTCTGCTCATCGTAAGCCAAAGCGTTTGCACCATCCGGTTGCTGATGCTCAAGCTCACTTCGAAGCCAGTCAAACACCGGCATAAAGTTATAGCAAATGCACTTGACACCTGCTTTGCCCAAGCGCCTTACATTTTCACAATAGTTTTCAATAAGCTGCGGTGCGTTCTCGTTTCCGAGCTTGATATCCTCGGGAACAGGCACGCTTTCAACAACCTCAAATTCGAGTCCCTTTTCCTCTGCAGCATTTTTAACCTTTAAAATGCTTTCCTCGCTCCAAACGCCGCCCGGCTTTACATCGTAAACAGCCGATACAATTCCCGTCATTGTAGGAATTTGCTTAATTTGGGCAAGAGTTACGGGGTCATCAGGACCATACCAACGGAATGTCAGTTTCATAAAATTCGCCGCCTTTTGTAAGATTTAACCAAAAATCTATCATTTTATCCACCAATAATATATCATAAAATCAAAAACAATAAAATTGCACAGATTATTGATTTTTTATTGCAAATATTATCATTTTGTGTTATACTGATTCAAGGTGATATATGTGAGTGTTATTTTTTCAGCTACTAACGATATTTTTTCCGCTCACCACTCCTTAGATGAGCGCCCAAATGTCAATGAATTCCAAATGCACGCCCACACTCAATGTGAGCTTTATTATTTCATAAGCGGGAAAGGCACCTTTTATGTAGAAGGCCACGGATATAATTTGAGAAACGGTGATGTTTTGTTGATGAACAGTACCGAATCGCACTACATCGCCCTTGATGGTGAAGTGCCTTATGAGCGTTTTTCTATTCATTTCAGCAAGGAATTCACTACTTCCTTTGACAAGGAACGCCAATTGCTTTCCCCCTTTGAAAAACGCCCCGCCGGAAAGCTTAACCGTTTTCGCAGAAAGGATTTTGAAAACAACAACTACATAATGCTTTTGGAAAACATTTTAAAGCAAGGTAAAAACCGTGAGCTCCAAATCACGACAAATTTATTAGCACTTCTAAACGAATTAAGCATCGCCTTTGAACGAAAGCTTAAAAAAGAGCTTCCCGACAAAGAAACAACTATACAACAAATAATCAACTACATAAACAATAGCCTAAACGAACCAATTACCCTTGATTCGTTGTGTCGCACCTTTTACATAAGCAAGCCTCAGCTTTGCCGCTCCTTCAAAAATGCCACAGGAAGTACCGTTTGGAATTATTTAACAACAAAAAGACTGCTCGCCGCTCAAAAAATGATTAAGGCGGGAATGTCCGTTACAAAAATATGCGGCGACTTTGGCTACAGCGATTATTCGGCTTTTTACAGAGCGTACCAAAAATTCTTTGGTCACTCACCAAAGGAAGATTATAAAAAGTAAAGAAACGCCCCTTTTCCACACGAGAAATGAGGGCGTTTCGTTTTATTTTTTAGTCTTCTTTTTCTTTGTATTTTCTTGCAATTTTTCCGCTGTTGGCATCAATATCGTACTCGCATTCAAAACCGCCGGCTTCAAAATTGATTTCGTAATAATATGTGCCTTGCTCACGGTCAAGCTCGATTTCATAATCTCTGATTTCAGAGTCTTTTAAGCCCGCATCAGAAAGGGCAATTTGCTTTGCCTTAGCCTTTGAAATAAATTTATTACCTTCTTCTACAGGTGTTTCATCTGTTGCAGCCTGTGAGTCCTGGTTATCATCACTTTGGAGGGTAGTGTTGTTTTCTTCGGTTACCGGGCTATTCGATTCGTTTTCGGTTGTGGTTTGACTTTCGGTTGCAGGTTCTTTTTGGTTTTCTACAATCTTTTCAGCTTCACATCCCGCAAAGGCAAAAATAAATGCCATTGCTAACAATAAACTCAATAATCTTTTCATAACATATCCTCCTTATAATTTGTTTTTGTTTTTTATCCTATTCTTCTGCGAAAGCGTCTTTTGAAAGTCCGCAAACGGGGCAAACCCAATCTTCAGGTTCATCCTCCCAAGCAGTGCCGGGTGCTATACCATTGTCGGGGTCACCAATTTCAGGGTCATAAACATAACCACAAGGACATACATACTTTTTCATAATAAATTTCCTCCTTAAAGTGTGAGCGAAGGCGCAGAATATACTCTTGTTGCCAGCTCTTGATTTAAAAGATATAAACTCTTGGGGTCATCACCAAAAAGCTTATATTTATTTACCATTGCATCTGCGTTTTCCTCTTCCTCTGCCTGTTCCTTTACAAACCAGTCAAGGAACTGCATGGTGCGGAAATCCTTAACCGAGTATGCGGCATCATAAATGTCGTGGATAAGACTTGTTACATAACGCTCGTGCTCGGCACCTACTGCCAACGGGTCAGCCGGTGTATTAAACACCTTGTCAGGTTTGTCAATGGCTCCCAGCTCTGCTCTGATACCATTTTGTTGTAAATATCTGATGAAAAGCATTGCGTGGTCACGTTCCTCCTGAGCCTGAATCGTGTACCAATTTCCAAAGCCATCTAAATCAAGGTCTATGTAATAGTTTGCCATATCTAAATATAAATATGCGCTGTAAAATTCTTTATTTACCTGTTGCACCAACAAATCAATAACCTTTTTATCCAATTTAAATTCTCCCTTCGACAAAACGGGCTTGGGGCTTTTTTGCCTCAAGCCCTCTTGGGTTTTCTATAATATTTTATTTAAAATATCTCTTTAAAAGACCTTCAAATGCCTTGCCGTGTCTTGCTTCATCTCTTGCCATTTCGTGAACGGTGTCGTGAATTGCGTCGAGACCGAGCTCTTTAGCCATTTTTGCAAGCTCAAATTTACCGAGTGTTGCACCGTTTTCAGCATCAATTCTCATTTCGAGGTTTTTCTTTGTGCTGTCGGTTACAACCTCACCCAAAAGCTCGGCAAATTTTGCAGCATGCTCTGCTTCCTCGTAAGCCGCTTTTTCCCAATAAAGACCAATTTCGGGATAGCCTTCTCTGTGAGCAACACGTGCCATTGCAAGATACATACCAACCTCACAGCATTCACCGTTGAAATTTTCACGAAGACCCTCGATGATTTTTTCGTCAACGCCCTGCGCCACGCCTACAACGTGTTCAGCAGC
>JAZNWW010000092.1:0-20458 GCA_045593535.1 Acutalibacteraceae bacterium | reverse complement strand
AAATGCATTAGTAGAAGTAATACCGGCTTTCCATGTGAATTTTACTACATTAGAATAGGTATCAGCATCAAAAGTAAATGCCTTTGAGCCAACGCCCATTGATTTTTCACCGGAGAGGTAATTACCTTCATCCATCAAATCAGTAAAACCGATTTCAGTAGCGGTTTCATAGGTTTCAGGTTCTGGTGTAGCAGTCATTTTATCCTCTGCACCATTACCCCAACATCCAAAGCGGATTACATTTGAAAGCTGACAATCAGTTCTGCTTCCCGAAGTGTAATAGCCATTTTCATCAACAGAAGAATAGCCTTCTTGGATAAGCTCTCCATCTACTTTTAAGTAAACATAGTACTTACCGGTGTTCTCGCCTGTAAGAACCTTAAGACGTCCTAACTCGATATCGTAAGACTGACCTTGTACGAGCGGGGAACTCATATTTACCATTTCGAGTGAATCGGGTTTAAGATGCCATGCACCGTTTTCTCCCGCACCGTTTGAGCTCGGTCTCTTAATCCAAGCACCAAACGGATAAGAAATATTATCGCCTGCGCCCTGATCAAATGAGAACTGAACACCGGGCTTTGAGCCGGCGATAAAGCGATATTTCAATACTGCCGAATAAGAAGGTGATGTTGCATCATATGTGAAGCTGATGCCACCACTTAATGTGTGCTCTGTATCTAATTTGTTACCATCAAGTTTTAAGTCATCGTATGTAACTTCATCATACACATCATAAGTTTCATCAGCAGGTACTGCACTTACACTTATAGGTGCTGCAAAGAGACCAAGCAACATTACAAGCGATAATGCAGTCGCCAAGAGTTTTTTAAACTTTTTTCCCATAACTATTTCTCCTTTATAGAATTTTTTCGCTCACATTGTAAGTTTACAATCGAGCCTTTAATCTGGGAATTGCTATTATGTATTATGTTTTTTTAAAACCACCTTTCGCACTATAAATTTTATCTGTTTCTAAATCGGTTTAATTAACTTATGTAACAAGTCAACCGGGTGAAAAACCGATTTTCATCCAACTGCGGAATATTTAACAGTATAATAAGTATAATCATTGAGATTATTTTCATTGAGTTAAATAACACTATAGCTCATTTAAAAAGCACTATTTTTTCATAAGCTCGGGACAATATTTGTACAAAGGCGTAATATCCTCTGTTTTGTGTAAAAATTTATATAATGCTATTGCAGCGGGCTTCGGGCAACAAGGTTTCTCGGGGTCACCGAATGAAGTAAACAAACCGAAATTATCCTCACTTGTGTTAACCGAATATGTATGAAAATCGTTTAACATATAGAACATTGCCGCCTCTAAATAAGGCATTTTATCGTTATATAACTCTAATAATTGCGACATTTTCTTGCCGTTTTCTTCCTCTTGAGCAACATTATCGTGGTCAGTAAAGCCACATTCTGTTAATATTGCAGGTTTTCCGGCATCGTTATGACGCTCAGTTGCTTTATAAAATTCATCACAGTGCTTGAAATAATCTTCTATTGTGTCTGAATTTAAGTAACAGTGGAAATTGATGCAATCAAAATAGTTGTCAGGATTAGTGTCTGCAAAATCCTCACCATAAGGATGTGCACCCGATTCAATTGCTTCGTAAAGTACATCTAAAAATCCTTCACCCTCACGACGAGTCGAAAATCCGGGTGTGGTAACCTGTACGTTAGGATTTACAGCCTTAACCTCTTTATATGTGTAATACTGTACGTCAGCAATCATATGAGCTTTATCGGTTGTGCTGTATTTGTATTGATCGTCAACACCCCACTGATGCCCCTGCTTTGTGAATATGTTTGCATCTCCAAGGTCAGGCTCGTTCATGGTCTCAACGTAAGCTATTTCGGGATATTCCTTTACAATCATAGCCCAAGCTTTTGCGTAAAGCTTAACCCAACGAAGATACATCTCCCTTTCAACCAACGGGTCAGGAACAACACCGTTAGATGTAACTCCGTAACCATAAGGGTAAATTGCAGAGTCACTAACAGCCACAAATTTTTTGACACCCGCTTTAGACATTTCCTTGATTACTTTATGAATCAAATCTCTTTGTCCGTCTTTAAAAACAGGTACATCTCCTTCAGCTACGGTAAACATTGAATCAAGCGGAGTGCTTAAACGATAATATTCAAAACCGAACTCACCCGCCATATCAGCAATATTTTTTAATGTTGAGCTTGGGTCCATAACGGGACGAAGCTCGAAAACGTGTGCGTTAATTCCGAATTTTATAGGATTTTTTCTTTCTGCGATGCCGGTTGCTGTCTCCTCTGAAGACTTATCGCAACCTGTAGCACAAACAGCAAGTAAAATCACAAGAAAAATAGCAATCAGTTTTTTCATTGCGCTTTACCTCTTTTCTTCACAAACAAAGCAATAATAACACCTAAAAGTGCCAAAATCACTGCAGCAATTACGGAATATATAACAATATATAAAGTAGGTATTTTATCGCTATTTTGTGAATCTGCCGATGCAGTGTCAGTTAATTTTGAAATCCACATATCAGTGTCATTTGGGTCTTGCTCATAGCTGACATTTGCCGCTTTATAAGTGTGGTCGAGTGCATATACCGATATATCATCTATAACGGCATTCTCTGATGTCCATTTAAGAACACCCGACTTTACAGGAGCTGAAAATGTGTATTCAACAATAGGCTTTGCAAACTTATCGCTTGGGTCATATACGCCCTTTGCCGCCAGAGACAAAGCATCATACTGCAAAATCAGTTGTAGCTGTGTATTCTTATAATCCGAAAGGTTATACTTTGATACATCAAAAACAGTCTTTCTTTTTCCGTCCTTTACCGTTACTTTCTTTAAATTCTTTGAAAGAGTAAGAGATTTATTTTCTGCAAAATTAACGGTCAAATCGGCATCTGTTTTTAAAGCAGTAAAGTTTGCAATATAATATCTGCTTTTATTTTTTGTCATGATACTGCCGCCTGTAAGCTTCATTGCCTTGTCCTCGGTTGCGGCAGAGCCTTCAATTGCTAATTTGTCAGATATTTCCTTTTTGTCAAAAGCTTCTCTGAGGGCTATATCTGAATCCTCATAAGCTTCATCTGCAATATTGGTAAGCTTATAATTGAAAATATCAAAAGACAAACCGCTTACACCGAAAATCGAAACATAACCGGCAGTGTTTACATCAGGAATTACCGCACGGCATATACCAAGCTTTGATATATCCTCGCTATCCTCTTTAAAATAAACATATACTGTACGGTTCTTTGCCACTATCATAAAGTTATACTTTGTTTCCTGGTCTTTATAAAAGTGGTAGTCCTCAATCTTTTTAGCTTTTGTTCCATCATCAAATGTGCATAAATTTGTTGCCATTTGGGTATATGGATCCGTACCCCAGGCATAATACTCGAAGTTGATACTTGTAGTATTATCTGAAATAGAAGCAAAAGATTCCTTACCGAAGTTAATGCCGAACCACTGACTGTTTTTACCCTCTGATACCATTTTTAAATCAAACTGCAATATAAAATCAGTGTATTTGGCCTTAGGTGCAAAAGCGCTGTACGAGCCTGCGTTTTCAAAATAAAGCGAGGGCTCGGTAGTAAACGCACTCTTTGGACGAAGCGAAACACTTGGTCCTATATAATAAGTACGATCGCTGAGATAATACTCCTCAAATCCGTCTTGGGTTAACTTGATTCCTGCAAAATCGTTGGATAAATCAGGCTCGGCACAAGGAGTATAGGTGTTTTTAACTACCTTTACCTCATTGAGTTTCACCTTGGATACACTCTTTTTGTCGGAAGCGTAAGTACAAATTCCCCAAACGCCGTCATATTTAACGTTGTTAAAGGTAAACTTGACACCACCTACAGTAAAATCAATAGAATAATCGCTGTAAATTACAATATCAATATCAACAGTAGTATCGTCAATATTTAGTACGCTCAAGGGTAGTTGATTTTCACCATAATCGATTATTTTACCGTTCTTAATTAAATGTACAGAGGCCGCTTTTCCGTTGTAACCGCTAACACCTATTATTGTTGCTTTGTCTAAAGCACCTTCCTTTTCAGCACCTAAATAAAGGCCAAAAGTCGAATTTTTATTGAGGCTTTCTATCTGTGCTTTCATAGATATTTCATAAGGCTTAGTTACCTTGTCACACAAAGCAAGCTGCTTCTTTGCGGTTATAACGTCTCCTACATTATCAAAAACCGGACCGGCATTTCGTGAAATAAAGATTTCTTCTCTTGTAAATCTTGTTTCGTTTATATGCCAGTCGCTGTCCCCTACCGGTTCATCAGCGTAGGTAAGACTACTATTCGAAAAATCATCCGAAAAAGCGATATGCTTTGGACTGTCATATACCTTGAAATTTTTAACTTCAAAGTTCTCATTAAGACCGCCCCACATGCAGAAATATCCGTTAGGATATGCCATACGCATAGTTGTACCGTAATCGGTTGTAAATATTGGTTCGCCTTCTTCAAGTATTTCAAAGGTCACCTTAAAATCATTGCCCGATACTTTTTCAAGTGTTACGGCAAAATCGGTTGTTTTACCAACGGTTAACGCATTGTTGAGTGAGGTTGGAGTGCCTTTTTGTTTCCAACTCTCCATACCTCCCATTTCATAAAGTGCGGTAACACCTTTTGCTACACACATATTGAAATCATATTTAAGCGCTGACGCTGTTGGGTCCGGGCCACCAAAACCGCAATAGAAAAAGCCGTCATTTGTACCTATCACATCAATAGAAAAGGTGAATCTGTTGTAGCTTTTTAGCTTATATGCAGTAAGCACCAGGGCAGAACCATTATGATACGCCCCTGCAAAGTGCATACCATAAGAATCTGTTTTTACCGTCACGCTATCGCTTGTAAAATTCGGTTCGAGTGAGCCTGAATAAAAATGCTCATCCATAACGGTAGATTTATTTTGACCGTCGGGCTCACCTTTAATAATTACACCCTGCTCCAAGGCAAAGGCAGTTATCGAAAATACAATTAAGACACTTAAAGAAACAACTAAAACTGCCCTTAACAATCTGCAATTTTTCATAATAATCACCATATCCTTAGAAATCAACGTCGGGTGTAAGTTTATCGGTAATCTTCCTAACTATGATTACGAGAAGCGATACTATTACCGTCAAAATAAAGCCAACCGTAGAAATTTGCGGCATATCGGAATCTTGAGCAACAGGTGCCATATTAAACATATACCATCCGACCGTATTATAAACACTACCCGGTCCCGTTTGGTTACCTGTGAGCAACATCGGTTGTATATAGAAAGCGGATACCGCCATCATTGAATTGATTAAAAATACACTGATAGTAGGCATTATAAGCGGAATATGTATCTGGAAAAGCTCACGCCAGAAGCCCACACCATCAAGCTTTGCCGACTCAATTACGCTTTCGGGAATTCTTGACATTGCAGATGCCATAAGGATAATGTTAATACCGGCACTCGCCCAAACGCAGAATATTGATATAAGCCACCAAATTCTGCTGATTACGGCAGGGTCGCTTAATGCGGTCTCCCATCCGTTATAGTCAACACCAATCATACGGAGCAAATCTGCCGCAGGACCCTCGAGCATTCCGGGACTATATGTAAACATATATCGATAGCAAAGCGTTTGAATTACTATAGATATCATCGTAGGTAAATAGAAAATCACACGGAATACACGTTCTCCACGAATATGCTTTGAAAAGGCGTAACCAATAATAACTGCTAACGCAAGACAAGCGATGTTAATCGGAATCGCTCTAAATGAATTGATAAACATATTCATGGTTTCGGGTCTCTCTTTAAAAGTGCGGAACTGCTCTATAAAATTGTCAAATCCCGCAAATTTATAAGAATTTGAGAAAAAATCCCACTCCATAAAGGCAAGTGAAATAGTTTCTGCATTTATGTAAAGCCAAAAAACCAAGAAGTGAAGCAACGGAACTATCAATAATGAAAAAATAAACAAATTCCGCTTCCAGTTTTTATTTAGTTTTTTCACTCTTGGTACTGTGTTGGAAATAGTCAATGTCTATACCTCCAAATCGGTATAATTTATTTTTTTATTTTACTTCAGTCATACGGAACTTCTTGATATAGTTATTCTTTGAAATATCAAAGGTTCTCTTTACTTCCTTCATAATCGCAGCACCGTCTGTAGTCTTAAGCATATTCATTACAGTAGCAACGCTAACATCTGCGAAAACTATAGGACTTTCATAAGTGTAGATGAGTGAAACTGCAAAGGGGCTTTCCTCATAAGCTTTTAGAGGGAAATCGTAAATTTTTGTGCTGTTGTAGTAAACATCGAAAACACTCTTGTTGTAAGCAGTCAAGGATTTATCCTCTATTTCTCTTGCGTCATAACCGAAAGGACGAATACCACCGCCTGAACGAATGGTGAATTTCTTTAACTGTTCTTCACTACAAAGGAACACTAGAAACTCTTTAGCCAAATCCTTATGAGCAGCACCGCTCGGTACAAACATAAGGTCATCGTATGCACAATAAAGATATTTTTCGTTTTCGTGTCCGTCTAATGAAGGAATATTCATAAAACGAATATCAGAATCTTGTTTTCCGTCAGAGTCACTGTCAAGAACACCTGTAAGTCTGGCTTCCGATTCACCGAAAGAGCTTGCCATAGCAATTACGGGTCTTTCCTCGTTACGCTCTGCATAAAGTGCACGTGTAAGCTCCTGAGTAGTTAAAGTATTAACAGCTGAAAGACTATTCTTGTAATCACCTGTTTTTGTATCAATAACTAACTTTTTAAAGTTGTCAAGAGAATTTGCGATACCCTTTTGGTCAAAAACCTTGCTTGAGAAGGTCTGATTAAGGGTGGTTTTTGAGGTGTTTCCGAAATTCCAAAAATCATAAAAGCTTCCCTGTCCCGAAACATTGGACTTTTCAAGACCTTGATACTGTGCCCACCAAGTAAACATAAAGTAATAAACCTGTTCAGATGCTAATGCAGACCAACCAAAGGGAACGTATTTATGTCCGTCGTTGCTCTTATAAGCATTTATATCTGCACAAAGTGCTTCCCATTCAGTAAGATTCTTTGGAGGGGCGATCCATTTATTTGTTGACTTATCAACTGATTCAGCAGAAACCTTAACGGAAGATGTATGAGGAATTTTCTTCAAAGCATCATTGTTATAAGCCAAAGACATCGGCATGGCAGTAAAAGGTACAATCCAGGGATAGCTGTCTCCTGTTCCTACCTGTCTCTCGATATAAACTCGACCTATTATATCAGAATCCATATATTCAGAAATCTTTACATCACCGTTTGAGGTTTTAACGGTCGAATCGTAAACACTCTTTAGGTTTTCAACATATCCGTTTTGTACCCAACTCTGCCAACGGTTTGATGAGCCGATATAAACGTCTGCAAGATTCTTGTTTGCTGTAAGATTATTTTCTGCACCACAGTCCATATCGGAAGATGGTATAGTTTGAACCTTTACTCCCTTTTCTTTTCCGAATTCTTCTGCTGCGAGCTTAATCCAGTCATCACCGTATGCGCCGGAATAATACTTAACAACTAAATCATAATTACCACTGTCGCTAGCGCCGCCAGAACTGCAGGCGGTTGTGCAAAGAACCATAGCTCCTGCCAAAGCCAACACCAAAAGTCTTTTGATTTTTTTCATACAAACAACTCCTTAATAATTTTTATATTTTTGTTATCATACTATCCTTTAATACCGCCACCCAAAGATACCGTCATAATCTTCTTTTGGAAGGCGAAATACAAAATCAATGTCGGAATCAACATTACAATTATTGTGGCAAACAGTTCTGGATAACTGTGTCCCAAATCTATTTTATCGGATATTTCCTTTACTCCTACACCAAGTGTTGGGTGTGAGGGTAAGAAAAGATACGGTCCGGAGAAATCGTTCCAAGTTCCAATGAAGCCCATTACCCACTGTGCCGCAATCAAGTTAATTGCCTGAGGACACAATATCTGTATAAATATTCTCCAATATCCTGCGCCGTCCATCATTGCCGCTTCACTATATGTATGCGAAATATTTTTGAATACCGAATAGTACATCAAAAATCCGAATCCCGAAACACCGCAAGACATAACTATTAAACCTAAATGTTTGTCAAACAGTCCTATATCATTGAGCAATTTGTAAACGTAAGGTGTAGTTCCGGCAACCGAAACGAACATCGGCATAAGGAAAATAAAATAAACCACATTTCTTAACTTATAGTCAAAGCTTGCAGTTGCATGCCCTGCGCACAACGAAAAGAAGGTTGACACGGTTGGTATAACTAAAGCAAGAAACAGACTATTAGCAAACATTTCCAAAATGTTGTTTTCACCGGTGAAAAGAAGTTTGTAATTATCAAAGGTAAAACTCGTAAACTTCCACTGGTCATAGAAAAATTCATTATTATTTGGTTTAAAGGAATTTATAAACATCCATATAAGAGGAAGCAAAAGCGTTGCTGCATAAACGCAAAATAAAACAAATAAAATGCCCATAGTCACTCTGTTTCCCCTTTTGATTTTCTTAACCTTTTTCATATAGGCACAACACCCCCATGATTTTTTGTTTATTTTAACATGTAAAAATTTTTTTGTATATCAAAAGATAAACAAATTATACAAAAATTTATACATTTTTTTGATTGAATTGGTATAATGTATAAGAAATTCAAAAACAAATACCGCAATAATATTTTTTTGCAAACCCGAACATCAAAGCTATATTTCCATTTTAACTAAGCACATAACATTTTAAAAGCGGTAAATCTTATCAAAAACCCCTATATTTCCCACTTTAATAATTAAAACTGTTGCCCTATGTAACATTCAAATAAAATCGAAAAAGGAAACTGTAAATTTGGGTTTACAACCCTTTGAATTGTGTAAAAATAAATTGACTTGACTTTATAAATTGGCGGCTATATAATGTAATTAAATGTTCACAAAATATAATTTTTTATATTTTTGACTTTACTTTTTTGTGGCAAAATATTTAATTATCAGGAGGTTAAAATGCAGGACATATACGAAGAAAAAGGCGAAATACAGCTTGAAGACTACGAACTTGTTTATCAAATATGCGACCATCCGGTTTTGATGACATCTCCCCATTATCATAATGTTATCGAGATAATATATATTTTAGAGGGCGAATTTGTCGTAACAATCAGTGACACAAAATACACCCTACACCCCGGTGAAATGGTTTTAATCAATGCAAAAGAGGTTCACTCGGTTAATATATTGGATTATGGTATTCATAGGTCCTTTGCTGTTAAATTTTTACCCGAAACTATTTGTTCGGACAGCCAATCCTTAATGGAGCTTAAATATGTCATACCTTATATTATGTCCTTCTCCGATTTCAAAACCTACTATACAAAAACCGAGATTGAAAATTCCAATATCAAAAATTGTATAGAAAACATAATGAAAGAGGACCGTGAGCGTCAGCACGCCTATAAATTTGCAATAAGAATATATATTTCACACCTTTTCCTCGATTTGATCCGTAAGGTTAATACAATAAACCCCACCGACAGCGAGATAAAGGATAGTATAAGAAAAGAATTTAAAAATATATTTCATTATATATCCAAACATTATGCCGAAAAATTAACCGCTGTACATGTTGCTAAAAAATTCGGACTTAGACAATCGGATTTTTCTGCACATTTCAAAAAAATAACAGGTAAAAGCTTTAATGAGTATTTAAATTATGTCAGAATTTGTAAAGCAAAGAGAATGCTTATAAGCTCTGAAAAAAATATTACAGAAATTGCTTTTTCGGTAGGCTTTGCAAACACAAGCTACTTTATTAACTGTTTTAAAGCACAAATGGGTATGACTCCCGCCAGCTTTAAGCAAATATATACCGACCCGCCGGCAAGCGTATATTATCATTTGGAACAAAAAGGCAAATAATGAACATATATAAAAACACCCCAAAAAGAGTTTTAAAACGACTCTTTTTGGGGGTTCTATTTATCAGAATAATATTTTTTGCTGTGCGCTTTCAATTATTTCCTTTGGTACTCGGTAATATTTAATTATTGGAGTCAATTTCATACCATCAACCAAAATACTTTGCTCTGCATAAGGCAACAAGGCTTCATCAGGCAAAGCATAGATTATATCACCATCTGTGTAAATTCCATTTTCGTTTTTTGTGACATTGCCAAAGGTTTCAGCATATAAAAGCTGTGTATTTTCATTTATATACCACAAGCCCTCTGCCAAACGCATAGTGCAACAAAACGCTGCTTCGTATGTCCTTGCCTTTAGATAATCCCAAGGACTGTCCTTTGTTACAAGCGTATCGGTACCAGCGCCTCCGTTGTCTCTTTGCAAGGTGGAAAAACCGTTATGATAAATTCTTGCTGCGGTTTTTCGAAAAGCTTCATCTTCAGTTACTTTATATAACTCTAAAGCGAGCATAAGAGAATCAACCACTGCACAGGGTTCTGTCCAAGTGTCAGGGCGGTTCCACCAATTAAGATTTTGGTAGGTGTATGTCATTCCGCCACAATGAACATATAAATCATATATTTTAATTGCACCGTTTTTGTATTTTTCATCCTTTGTGACAGAGTACATACGCATCATTCCACGAGCCGAAGTCAAAGTACAATGTGTCTGGACACGAAGCTTAATTTTATCAATGGATAAATACACATCTATCATTTCATCAAGTAATTCTTTTACCGCAATATTTTTTGTGATTTTATAAACATGAGAAAGGCCATCAATGCTCATAAAAGCGCATCCGACATCACTTGATAAAATCCAGTTGTCCACATTTCCTATTTCGTTTCCGCTTACTCCGCCCTCATCACGTTTTGAACGATCAATCGGATAATCAGAATAACGACCTTTGGTGGATAAAAACAGATTTTCTGTTATAGTGTTTATTACTCCAAGAACATTTTTGCTCGGAAATTGCTCGTAATACTCGCATAATCCCCTTAACAACCAAGAGTGCCCCGAAAGCTGTTGCTCCGCAATGACATCATCACGAACAGGTCCCAAGTACCCTTTTTTATTTAGTTTAGAGGGAAGCATTTCAATCATTTCATCCATACAAGGTATTTTTTTACCACTAATTTTATAGTGTGAAACAAAGCTAAGTAATGCCCTGCCCTCTTTGTCGGCAGGCCAATCGTAAGCATTGGGGGCAAATACCTCACCTATCTGATAGTATGCCGAATCTGCCAATCTTTTAAAATTCAATTCAATTCGTTCGTTTAATTCTTTTTCATTTATATGTTTTATCATATTTAAGCTCCAATTTATATTATGATTTTACCTTAATATCTCTATACTCACCATCAATAAAAATATTTTTTAGTGTCAAGCCATTAGATAAAAACGGCAAATTTTCTTGGAAAGAAAAACCTTTTTCATTAAATACAATATTCAAAATTCCATCGGTAATAACCCTACAATATAATGCACTTTCAGCACTTAAATGTCTCTTGTTCCCCTCAGGATAAGCCTCAATAGGATAAGGCACCCTTTCGCCGAGCAATCTATTTTCAGAATATTTTTTAAGCAATGTAAATGCTTTTTCGTTTTTTCCCGCACGAAATAATGTTGTTATAAAATATAAAGCGCTTCTGTCCCACGTTATTTTTTCACACTCGGTAGATTTGCAACTACATTCACACCAAAGTGTGTCTTCTATTGAAGTAAGGGTTTCATCTGCACGCTTAAAAACGCCCATATAAATCGGAAGACAGTTCCATGCCCTTATCTCATCACAACCCTTGTGATAAGCATAGGTTTTATATCCTTTAATCTCTGCGCCAAAATGTTCTTCAAAGGCTTTCGAAATATGCTTTCTTAAATCCGTTGCTTTGCGATACAGATTTTCTTTTCCGTATTTCTTCCATAAAATTGAAACGAGTTCCAGTCCGCCGTATGCAAGTGACGTGGTTGACAGATTTACACCCGATGATATTCTTCCTTCTAACTCATCCGAATCGGAAAATACCGCTCCATCATCCATTGTTTTCTGTTTAATGTATTCAACACACCACTCAAGCGCTTTTTCCTGCTTAGGGTCAGGTATTTTACCAGTTGTCAACAAAAATCGAGACAAGCCAAAAAGATACATAGCAGCATCTCCTCGGTCGCCGGCGCCATTCCAATAATCAAAACCCTCGGCTACTATACTGCTCGGTATAGGACTATAATCATCGCTCATATATGACTCATACCAACGAAATGCATTTTCGCTCGCTTCCATCGCCTTTTTATCGCCGGTAAAAGCAAACCACGGAGCTGCATATTCGAGTTGGTCATTGCACCATATCGCTGCATAATATGTATAACCCCCCGGACTATGTACAAGACCTTTCTTGGTTTTAAAAAGACTTTCTGCTGCCCTTACCTTTGCAAAGGCAAATTCAGTATCTATGATATCATCTCCGGTAGTAAGGTCACATTCACCTATGATTTCTTCTATCCTTGCAATACGCTTTTCAAGTGCATCGGTTTCAAACGGAGGACTTTGATTTGCAAAATATGCTCTATAGGTAAAAATTATATGATATTTTTCGCCTTTTTTTACCTTTATCGGTTTTTTATCGGATACTCGCTCAACATAAAAATATCCCTCACATCCTAAACAAGTTTCAAGACGCTTCACTTGTTCAAAATTAAGCTTGACATCCTCTTTTATGGGTGTGATTTCAACATCCTCGTAAAAGCAAGGAAGAACGGTTGAAGGATAAAATGTCCGTTTTATTAAAAGATTATCGGTATGAGAATAAAAAGTCAATACCCCACTTAATTGGGCTTTATCAAAGATTTCATCATCTGCAAATTCGGGTGATTGCACTCCTTTTATGCAGTAGCTTCCGTAAGTGTTATTAGGTTGAATTCTAAAATTCGGAAACACAATATCTATTGCAAAAAAGAGTTTTTCGTTTTGCACACCGTAAACCACAATGCCCGAAACGCATTCGCCGCTCATTTCCAAAAACTCACTATGGCCTTCAAGATTATTCGTTTCGGTCATCCTTTTGTTTTGTGCAATATGCCATCTCATTACCTACAGTCCTTTATAAAAAGCTACAGCTCAATAATGCGGATTTCTGTTACAGTGCCATCCTTAGCAATTTTTACGGTTTTTACTTCTTGAGGAGTAAAACTTAATGAAAAGCTTTTATTTATCGCATTGAAGTTAACATTAATTGTTGTATTTACACCGGCAGTTTCGAAAAGCCTTAAAACTAAACCATCGTTATCTTCGCTGTTTTTAAGAGCTGAAATGCTGATGTTTTTCTTATCGATTTCCAAAGCAGAATACTCTTGAGGTAATACACCACCGTGATGTGTTTCCTGCACCAAAACAGGAGGCATATTAAGCACTCGACCACAATTTGCAATATCTGCTGTGGCATTTTCGGTATGGGGAAACAGTATAAAGTTGAACTCGTGTTCACCCTTGTCTATAAATTCCATTTCCTCATCTCGCGAGTCACCGGCAAAATGGTCAAGATAAGCGCATGCACGTGCAACAATAACCCTTAAATCATTATCTATCGCACAATGGCTATATCTGCCATCATTTATAAGACCTAAGCCGACACCTGTATTGCTGTCAATCATATCAACCCATTCGTGAGCCGAATCCTCTTCACCGTTTGGAGCCTTTTCGATAAATCCGTATGGCATAGAATATACCACTTTTTCCGACTCGACATTTACAGGGAATGAGAATTTTATAATCTTATATTCCTCATCAACATCAAGCACACATCGAATATGTAATCTGGCATCGTTTTTATAGAGTGTATAATACTTTTTAAGAACAGAATTGCCATGCTTTGTAACAGACTTTATAGTAGCCTTTACAGGTCCGTTTTCTACAAGGCTCAATTTTCCCTCGCCGAAAACTGCAACATCATCATTAAGATTGTTGATTAAATGTGACCAGGTGTCATGCTTTGAATCATCGCAAACTATCGCACGCCCAAGCTCACCCTTTGCAAATTCACGGTTTTCTGACTTTAATACATAAGAAGTTATAGCACCGCTTTGTTCATCAATAACAACTTTTACGAGGTCGTTTTCCAGGGTATTTTGAGTAGCCTTTAAATCGGTTGCTAAAACACTTGCTTGTAAGTTTTCTGTCTTTTTATAAACATAATAAACACGATAACCCATTGGTGGCAATTCAACCTCAAAAAGACACTTAACAAAGTTTGCACCATCGGTATAAGGTGCTCTGACCATTTGAAAGGGAACTTCGTTTCCGTTATGGTCTAATACCTTTGTGACACTGTATGCACCGAAACTTGCGTGTGCCTTAACGGTAAAGGGATGGGGGTTGAAGACAACCATCGGAGAGCCTTCGCCTTCTCTGTACCACAATCTGTCACGCATTTCGGAAAAATCTGCATCAAGAAAATCAGTTGTTTTAATTTTTGCAGCAATTCTTTGCAATGCAAAATTTTCAAGCTCGTGCGCTTTTTCACGGGCGTATCCGTAAGCATTATATGCATCGATATAAGCATCTTTAATGCAACAACCGGCAATAATATCGTGGAACTGATTGAACATAACCCTTTGCCATGCTTTTTCAAATTCTCCGTTATGGAAACCTCCGCCGACAATAAGCCCTGCCAAAGTATCGTATATTTCGGCACTCACAAGCTCACATTCGCTTCGGCGGTTTTCGAATTTAACCTTACTGTTTGCACTATAACAACCGGGGGCGTGATGCTTCAAATCACCTTCTAAAGTAGGCATTTCTGCATTCTTTACATTTTCAAAGTACTCATTAGGTATGGCATATTTGAAGCCATCTTTTTTAACCCATTCTTCAGCCTGCTTTAAATGTTCTTTAGAGGGACCGCCACCATGATTGCCAATACCGTAGAAAAGCATCTGGTCTTGAGTTTGTTGGAGATAAAGATCCACTCTCCCCTCCGACAAATCGCCATTATATAACTCAAGTATTCTGAAAGCGGTAATCTCGCTGCCGTCAGGACTTACCCATTTATGTAAATTTTCCTTCGGCAAATCCATATTTTCGGTTTCCCTGTTAGGACGCATATATACATAATTATCTATTCCCGATTTTTTGAATAGCTGTGGCAATACCGCACTGTGACCAAACGAGTCAACATTATATCCCGTATTGGCAATTTCTCCGAAGTTTTCCTTGAAAAACTTTTGTGAATAGAGAAAATGCCTGCAAAGAGCTTCGCCTGACGGAATGTTGCAATCGGGCTGTACCCACATACCGCCAACTATTCCCCAGCGACCTTCTTTTACACGTTGTTTTATTTCTTCAAACATATCAGGGTCAATCTTCTTTATCCAATGATAATACCCTGCACATGCACTTGTGAATTTATAATTTTCGTTCTCCTTCATTCTGTCAAGCGCAGAACGAAAGGTTGACCTTATGAGCGATAGTCCTTCTGCCATTCTCCACTGCCAAACGGGATCTAAATGTGCATTTCCGATAAGGTAATTTTTTTCCGCCATCGTTTAATCTCCTTAAATATCATTCATCAAAAAAACAATAAATTTTCTATACTGGTACGTTTTTTAACATACGCCGCAATTAAATTTTTTCGAGTACTAAAACCTCGTATGGAGAGACAGCAATATCATTTTCAAAAACTCTATCTGAAATGATATCTCTGTATTTTGTTTTATTGTGATATATTCCGCCTTTTCCGCAAACATCCAAAAGTATTACACCTTCAGTTTTTTGTCCTTTACGATTAGATACAATAACTGAATTTCCTTCTGTTGTGTTGCACGGAATATTTGCTTTTTCGCAAATCTGTATAATAAGCTTGCTCATATCCTTTTCATCCGGCATAGTACCAAGAACATAAACAAAACCTTTTCCAACAGAAAAGCACTGCAGAACAGAACCGCCGACAATCTCTTTGTGGCCATCTGTTACGGTCACAATATCGGCATTTTCATCAGGCTCAAATGTTTCGTAATAGAAGTTTCCGTTAAAAGCTTCTCCGTCATTCCATTTGGCGCCTGTTCTTTTTTCTTTATCAGGGAACCAATATTTAAAGACCGCAGGAGTCAAATCTTCGAGTATACCATGAAGTCTGTCTGTAAATCTTGTTCCATCCTTAGTGCGTATATCGGTCATAGGTCCGGTAATCCAAATTCCACCGTTTTGAACCCATTCAGTGATTCTTTCCCTTAAATTACCTTGGTCCAAAGTTATCATTAAAGGAGAAAAAACGACATCGTATTTCTCGAGGTCAGCTTCTTCATCAATTACATCGGGTCGAAGACCGGAATTTATAATCGGTTTATAAAAATATTTTTTCAAGAATTGCTCGTACCTGAAATCACTGACAACCTCTTGAGTCTCAAAAATATTATGGCAAAGCGAAGAAAAATGCAAAGCAATATTTGTATCAACCTTTGTGTTGTTGATAAAATCGGCACATTTTTTAAAATCTCGTGCCACCGCTTTTACTTCTTCGGTGCTATACATCGGGCGACCGCTTGAATCGAGAACAGAACCGTGTACAAGCTCGTGACCTGCCCAATGGGTGCGCCATACCCAGTACATAGTAGCTTCACCGCCAAGTACCAAAGGCAACCACGAATTAGCATAACAAAAGCCATCCGGTTTTATACTCCCGTAAGTTCCGGCCGAACCCGAAAAACAGGGCGCAGTTTCGGTATTCCAAAAGGGACGCTCTTTCATTGTTCTCAAATAATCAAACCATAAACAGCATTCCCAAAGGTTTTCGGGTATGTTGTAGTGATTAAACTGAACCATATCAAGTGGTCTATGTAATTCACGATAGTTCATACCGTTAAAAGGAATTTGGTCGGTTCCTATCGGAGCAGTTGTATATTTTTTAAGAATTTTAGCCTGCATAGCTACAAAATCAATGTTCGCTTGTCCCGCACTGATTAAAAACTCCTGCTTTAAATGCGGATTTTCCCAAGTGTCTCTCGGAAGCGGTACCTCATCAAAGCTGTCATACGCTTGACTGAACAAATTAAGATTCAGCCTTTTGTTCATTTCTTCTACCGTGCCGAATTTGTTTTCTAAATGCTTGTGATATTTTTCAGCACATTTTTCACAAAAACAACCCTCGTTGTTCTGTAAATAAATTTCGTTGTCAATTTGCCAACCAATAATCGCCTCATCTTTGCCAAATTCCATCGCCATTTTTTCAACAATACGGGCGGAATATTTCAAATATTCGGGATGATTCGAACAAGCGTGGCGTCTGCCGCTGTGTTGCATCCTTCTGCCATTTTTGTACTCTACAAGCATATCAGGATATTTTTTTGTGAGCCAAATAGGAGGTACTGCTGTCGGTGTTCCCATAACAACACCAATGCCGGCATTCTTTAATTTGTCAACAACAAAATGCAGCCACGAAAAATCAAACTCACCATCTCTCGGTTCCATTTTGCGCCAAGCAAATTCACCAATTCTCGCAACATTGATTCCGATTGACAGCATTTTTTCAATGTCTTTATCTATTTCAGATACATCCCAATCTTCAGGATAGTATGCCACTCCCAAAAAAGGCGGTTTAACTGCAATCATAATGCATCTCCTGTTTCGTTAAAATCAAACCATACAGTTTGTATTTTTAAAAATCATTGAACTTCCAAATCAACACTTTATAATAGGGTGACAAGATTCGAACCTGTCACGCCTGATATTTATAATTTTCCGCCCGAACTTGTCTCATGACTTGTAATACGTCAGTATTACTGCGTTCTTCGACTTCGCCGGAACAAAAAATTCTTGGCACATCAGGTCGAAGAGTTTCTCGGTCACCTTTTTTCGAAAGGCGAAGCGTGAAATTTGCAGTAAGGCTGTCGCCTTACAAAAATAAGCGCAAGAAAGGCGGTAAAAGGTGACATGCGAAACCGTAACAGGTTCGAGTCTTGTCACCCTAAGCAAAAATAGCCATATAGTTAGTCAATGTAATTTTAACATTTCGGAAAAAATTTGTATATCAAAAATCAAACAAATTATACAAAAATTTAAACAATATTTACTTTAAATTTAGTGCCACTTATGAGGAACGAAACACGACCTTTAGATAAACAACCTTTTTATGCTGTATTTTTACAGAAAAACAATCTATCATTTTGTGATTCAATGATATAAAGCTATCTCGCTTTACCCGCCGATGATACTATACGCTTGTAAATTCATACTGTGTTAAAAAATAGATATAATAGTATTATAATGTTATATTTAAACGTTTTTAACATATTTTAATGTTTATTTACAATAATATACTATTATTTTTAAAACTTTTCTCCGATATTGAATTCATTTGTGTATAGCTAAATCTTTTTGTCCACTTGCATTGCCGGCGGGTTTACTGCCGGCAATGCTAAAAGGCACGAACTTTTCACAGTTCGTGCCTTTTAACAACTAAACACATTATTCTACTAACGCTTTTTGAGTTTTATAAAACTCGACAATTTCGTTATCAACTTTTAAAGCATTTGCATTTATTTTTTCCAAAAGATACAAACCATCTAATGTTGTACATCTTGATAACGCAACATAGGCTTTATATCTTAATATACCTTTGATTTCTGCTATTTGGCTTATCGGGTAAGGTCATTTTAATAAGACCATTTTCTATAGCAGGGCCTATATAATTTTTGCGGAGAGTTTCTTTGGATTTAAGCTCTAATAAATCCAAAATAGCATTTGCAGTGTACGGAGTATCATATTCCATACGTGACAGTAACTTCTTAACATATTCCGAAAGATTATCAGCTGAAGAACCGGCAGTATTTAATATTTCATCCAATACCGCACTAATCTGTGTTAGCATAAACTCAATAAACACAGTGCTTGCACCATCGATATGACACTTAGCAATCGCATCATAGTACCCATCCTGAAATTTCTCGATTTGGCTTTCAATCGGAATAAATTCAAACATAGGTTTCCAGGCCGCAAGTATTGCTGTATGCCAAAGTCTTGCCATTCTTCCGTTACCGTCTGAAAAAGGATGGATAAAAACAAATTCGTAGTGAAATACTGATGCGAGAATTAACGGATGGACTTTATTATTAGAATTCTTCATCCAATCGAACAAATTTTGCATCTGTTCAGGAACGAACCGTGCCGGAGGTGCCATAAAAATACACTTATCGCCGTTAAAGACACCTTCTTCTCCCTTACGGAAGCTACCGCTTTCATCCACGATATATTTAGTCATGATACCGTGTATATGCTTAAAATCTTCTAAGTTGTAAATATCGAACTTTCCGATTTCTTCATAAGCGGCATAACCATTTTTAACCTCTTGAATTTCCTTACGCTCACCAATAACAGTGCGACCGTTTATAACGTCTCTAACCTCATCCAACGACAAAGAATTAGCCTCTATTTTAAGAGATGAATGAATAGACCTAATTTTATTGTTCTTACGCAAATGCGGTTTTGAATCTAAATTGGTGCGTTCGTTGGTTTTACCGATTTTTTCTGAAATCTCAGCCACAAGTGATAATATTTTATCCGTTATTTGATATGGCGGTATATATGACATTATGAATTCCTCTTACTTGCTTATTATCTTACTTATTATCTTACCACATATTTATTGATTTATCAATAATAAAATCATATTTCTAAATCATACTAAAAACAAAAACCAAGAGCATTGGGTGAAAATGCTCTTGGCTTTTGTTTTTTCTGTTAATAAAATCAGACTCCTGTATATCTAATTTTATTAACAATATTTTCTTATTAGAAAACAAGAATATACATTCTTTGTTTTTAAAAAGACTTTATCTCTGTACTCTACCGCTTGCGTCGCCGCCTGCTAATTTTTCAACCTCGGCTACAGATACTCTGTTGTAGTCACCTTCAATACTGTGCTTAAGCGCAGATGCCGCAACAGCAAACTCGATAGCTTCTTTTGAAGATTTGCCCGAAAGCAGTGAATAAATAAGTCCGCCACCGAATGAGTCACCGCCGCCTACACGGTCAACGATATGAAGATGGTATGATTTTGAGAAATAGTAATCTTCACCGTCATAAAGCATACCTGCCCAGTCGTTATCGTTAGCAGAAATTGAAGTGCGAAGTGTAATCGCTACCTTTTCAAAACCGAATTTGTCTGCAAGTTGCTTTGCAACACTCTTGTAGCCCTCGTGGTTGAGTTTGCCACCATAAATATCAGTACCCTCTGCCTCAATACCGAATACATCCTTTGCATCTTCTTCATTAGAAATGCAAACATCAACATATTGGCATAATTCGGTCATAGCTTTATTTGCTTCTTCTCTTGTCCAAAGCTTGCCTCTGTAATTCAAGTCGCAAGAGATTTTAACTCCCTTTTCTTTAGCTTTTATACAAGCCATTTTGCAGATTTCAACCAAATTTTCACCGAGAGCGGGAGTAATACCTGTAAAGTGGAACCAGTC
>JAZNWW010000091.1:0-2021 GCA_045593535.1 Acutalibacteraceae bacterium | reverse complement strand
CTTATAAGAATCAGCACCGCTGCTATAAAAAGTGCCCACCATATTCTGGCGTGATAGCTTTTTTCTTTCTTCTCGTCATAGACAATTTCACGGCCATCAAAGCCGTCTAACAAGTCTACATTATAATCCCTCATCCAAAATCCCCTTAATAAAAATACGCCTAAAGTACCAACTTTCATTATAGCAGACTTTTAACTGTAATTAAAGCACAAAAAAGGGGCTGTAAAAAAACTCCCCTAAAAGAAACGCAATGGTGCTACCGATAGGTAGTTCCATTGCGTTTCTTGGTTTTTGTACGATTTTTTGTAAAAATAGCGTCACCTATTAAGCCTATCGCAAAAATAGGCTTATTGAATATATTTAATACTACATATTAAGCAGCAATATCCTTAACACGCGCCTTTTTATTGTGGTATTTATAGAGATTAAAACCACAGGAAATCAGTGTTAGTTCTAAAAATACGTTTTCTTTGCCTCTTCTAAGCAGCCTTTTATAGGAACGATCCCATTTGATAACTCCAAAAGTCCCCTCTGCCTGAATACTCCGGTTCATACATAAGAGTGCTCCATGGATGGATTCAAGGTTTGAAATAACTTCTGCGTGAAAAGAGGTAAGTTCGCGGTTTATTCGTATTGTCCGGTTTCCTTTTGCGGATTTACAGCATTCACTTTTGTACGGACAGCCTTCACAGCCTTCACATTCGTAAACTTCCTCCGTCCGCCCATATTTGTTTCCTTTCACATGCTGATTATTCCGAAAAATGAATCGTTTTCCATTAGGACAAATCAAACTTCCCTGCTCGTCCCGTTTGAAGTTTACGGCACGGTAAGGGCTGGTATGATACTTTTCATTTTTCGTTTCTTTCTCAAACATAGTGAATTTCATATATTTTTCCATGCCATGTTCTTCACAGAAAAGATAATTATTGTAGGAACCGTATCCCGCATCGGCCACCGGATACTTTGGATAATGACCGTAAGTTTTATTAAATTTTTCCATAAGCGGCACGAAGCATTCCTGGTCAGATGCATACGGTTTTACATCTAATGCAGTGATATATTCGTCGCAGATGGCAGTCTGGACGTTATAAGCCGGAAGAAGCTGGTCATTACCCATGTAATCACGTTTTATGCGCATAAATGTCGCGTCTTTGTCTGTTTTTGCATAGCTGTTTCTGTGTTCGCCACAGATTTCAATGTGTTTTGCGTAAGATTTTAAGCGGTCCAGGTATTCTTCCAGTTCCTGATACTGCCTCTGATGAAGCGATTTCCGATGTCCTTTTCCGGAAACAAAAGCGTTCACATCGAGACCTGTTATCTCCCGGTATTGTGACAGTAGCGTTTCGATATAGGCTATTTCATAAATCTCGCGTTTTTCAAACTTTACTCCGAGATAACCCAGTACTTCTGCATTCATCGCATCTATCAGGAAAGAAATCTTTTCGAATACTTTTGTTCTGTTTTTCACACAGGATTTTTTCCATACCCATGTGTAACGGTTTGCGTTGGCTTCCAACTTGGTACCATCAATATAAGCATGGTCTAAGTCTACATGATCTTTTTCGAAGATGTAATGATTAATGTCATTAAAAATACACTCTATATTTGTAGTGAGTTCGTGCCGGATAAAGTTGCCGAAAGTAGCAAAAGAAGGTGCTTCCATTCCATCAAGAAGATACATAAATCTGATGTCATTACGGCAAAGTCTGTGCAGCTCACGAAGAGAGGAAACACCGTTTTCCATAAATGCGAAGAGTATAACTTTTAAGAGTTTTAAAGAGTCACATTTTGGGCGACCTGTTTTGTAGTCCTTGTCATCTACAAAGTATTTATTTAGGTCAACATGCTCCATAACCTCGCAAAAAGTATATACTGGGTCAGAAATATCAATTATTTTTTCGATATCTAATGGTAATTTCAGCTGACGTGATGTATAATTACCACTGGTAGAGTTAGTTTTTAGCATAATTAATTATACCAAAAAATCGCTTAAACCTCACGGTCTAAGCGATTTTTTCTTT
>JAZNWW010000090.1:0-2781 GCA_045593535.1 Acutalibacteraceae bacterium | reverse complement strand
CAACACGCAAGCTTAAGTTCCTTATGGACCATAAATTGATACCGCATATAAACACAGGACACGCAACACATAAGTACCTGGTACTAAAAGAAGATGCCGAAAAATTCCTTGTAAGACTGGGGACTGACCAAAAGTTAATCGCCAAACTCAAGGGTCAGTTCCCACACGAAGGAGAACGACATCCCAAACCCTTCTTCGTAGCATCCGAAGAAAACTGCACCGCCTTCCGCTATTGGCTTGAAAAGAGATGGGCAGAGTTGCCTGATGCTCTGCCCACTCTGACAGCTGCACAAATATCGGGACATAATGCACAAAGGATACGAGAACTCATAAAAGAGAATATCCTGCACGGAGTAATCATAAGCACAACACAGTATATAGCAAAAACAGAATTTATATCATACCTGTCAACACCTGAAAAACTTGCAATACCGAGAACAGAAGCATACAGAGAATTAATACGAGAATTCAAGAAAAGACAATGCCGAGAACGAGAAAATGAAATCCGCCGACAAAAAAGAAAAATGGCAAGAGAATTAAACCTACTTTGAAAACACAGAGGGTGAAACTGAGCAGAAATGCTTGGTTTCACCCTCTTTTTTGCGTTTATGGGAAATCCTTCGTGGACTTATCGAAACTTGTGTGGTATGCTTTGTGCTTGAAAAGGAGGTATTATTGTAAAATTCAAAATCATTGACAACGGAATTTATATCACTGCAAACAAATAGAATCAACCTTGCGGTGATATAATATGAATCGGAAGGAGTTGTCAATATGAAAATATTATCAGACCAAATTAAGCAGTATAAAACACACTTAATCAATGAGGAAAAAACTAAAGCTACCATAGAAAAATATATTCGGGATATTATAGCATTCTGTAAATGGCTTGCAGACCGAGAATTGACAAAAGAACTTGTTCTTGAATATAAGGCAGAGCTTGTAGAAAATTATGCTCCGGCATCTGTAAACTCTATCCTCGCCTCACTTAACGGATTCTTTAGTTACAATGAATGGCATGAGCTTAAGGTAAAGAATTTAAAAATACAACGGAGAATATTCTGCCAAAGTGAAAAAGAGCTTACCAAAGTGGAATATGAAAAATTGCTCAAGGCTGCAAAGGATAAAAGGAATGAAAGAATATATCTTGTAATGCAGACGATTTGTTCCACTGGAATCCGTGTGTCAGAATTACCCTACATCACCGCCGAAGCCGTGAAATCAGGACAGGCACAAGTGAAATTAAAAGGCAAAATAAGAATGATATTTTTAAACAAAGCTTTATGCCAAGTGCTGAAGAAATATATGCAGGAGCAAGGCATAAAATCAGGATGCATATTCATAACCCGAAACGGAAAGCCGTTAGACAGACACACGATATGGAAATGTATGAAAGACTTGTGCGAAATTGCAGGTGTCCCTAAAGAAAAGGTATTCCCACATAATCTTCGCCACCTATTCGCAAAAACTTATTATTCATTGCAAAAGGACATCGTAAGACTTGCCGATATCCTCGGTCATAGTAGCATCAACACCACAAGGGTATATACAATCGAAACAGGCGATACACATCGCAGACAAATAGAACGCATGGGGCTTGTATGTATGCGAACATAAAAATAGCCACATAATCGACATTATGTAGCGAATTGAGTTCAAAATACATAAAAATTATAGCACAAAAAGTGCAAATGGTCAATGATTTTGAAGCAGATAGTTACAATATCACCGACAATTCATACAAAATGCACATTTTCAGACATAGAAAATCGACCAATGAAAAAATAAAGCAACATTGGTCTGAAACTCTTTCGATTTTACGACTCCCGAAACAGATTTAACTAAAACAAATACAATTTCAAAAGCCTTCTTTCCCACATAATGTCGATTATGTAGGAAAGGAGGCTTTTTGCTTTATTATGGCAGATATAGACAAAGAAAAAACCTGTTGTTTCTTCGGTCACAGAAAGATTAATGAAACAGAAGAATTGAAAAATAGGCTGTATGAAATTATAGAAAATTTAATCTTAAATGAAAAAATAGACACATTTCTCTTTGGAAGCAAAAGCGAGTTTGACAGTCTATGCCTAAAAACAGCAACCGAACTGAAAGAAAAATATTCTCACATTAAACGGATATATGTCAGGTCGGCATTCCAACACATTCCCGACTGGTATGAAGATAGCTTGTTAAAACATTATGAAGGCACATACTTCCCCGAATATATGGAAAACGCAGGCAAAGCTTCCTATGTGGAACGCAATCAGGAAATGATTATCCATAGTAAATTCTGCGTGGTCTATTACGATGAAAACTACCTTCCCCCAAGACGTAAAAACAGTAGGCGTGATTTATTTGACTATCAACCCAAAAGCGGAACTGCTGTTGCCTATGAATACGCTGTAAGAAAGAAAAAACAAATTATTAACATACTGACATAAATACGGCATAATACTACCAAATTTCCCAAATATCTTGTATAACGACAAAAAATATGATAAAATAATATAAAAAATTAAGGAGGTGTATTTTCCAATGAACAAGACAGAACTTGTTGCACTTATGGCTGAAGAAGCAGGCATCACAAAGAAAGATGCTGAAAAGACATTAAACGCATTTATCGGCGGCGTACAGAACGCAGTTAAAGCCGGAGATAAGGTTTCCTTAATCGGATTTGGTACATTTGAAGCACGCGAAAGAGCAGCTCGTGAAGGCAAAAATCCGCAGACCGGCGAAAAGATTAAAATCGCTGCTTGCAAGGTTCCTGCTTTTAAGGCTGGC
>JAZNWW010000089.1:0-13651 GCA_045593535.1 Acutalibacteraceae bacterium | reverse complement strand
CTATTTTTTCTGTCGAAACATCACTATCTCTTGTCATAATAACCTCAACACCGCTTTGTCTTAGAAAAAAAGCTAATTTAAGGGCAATTTTTAAATTTATATCCTTTTCGAGCGTGCCATCAGTAGCCGATGCCCCACCATCAAACCCGCCGTGGCCGGCGTCAATAATAATTTTAGGGTTCGCTACATTTTCAGTTGAAACGGGTACAACATCCTCACTACCGAAAAAGAAAGTGACAGAAACTATAAATATGAAGGTCAAAATCACAACAAAAGCTTTTTTCATATCGCACCTAAACTTCAAAAATTATATGTTAAAGAATATGAAAAGTTTTTATATATTATTCGATATTAGTTGCTCTTTTTACACTTGATTTCCCGAATTTTTGGCGGACTTTATATAGCTTGTCCTCAATAACTTCTTGCTCGGTTTCAAATTCCTCATTTCCGAAAATATCCTGTTGTATAGCAGTCTTTTCTTCTTTTAAATTTATAGCACGAAGACCGACTGAACGAAGCGGTTCGGAAAAATCGTAGTTTTTGAGGAAAAGCTCGAAACCTTTTTTAGCAAAAGTGAGTGTTGAATTTGTCGGAACAGAAAAGCTCATACTAAATTCCTTTACTTTAAGCGTTGCCGTTCTTATATGCACACCCACACCACCTGCATATAGCCCTTTTTGGTGAAGAATATCGCAAATATATTGCGAAAAGGAAAGAAAGGCTTTCCAAACATCCTCTTGCATTTTAAAATCTTGTCCTTTGGTAATTGATTTTCCGATACTTTTCGGTTTGTCGTTTTCACGTGGAGTGACAACTGGTGAATCATCTTCACCGAGAGCCATTTTTTTAAGCTCAAGTCCGTTTTTTCCGAGAAGTCTTTTAAGGGTTGCATCATCGCAAAAGGTGATATCACCAATAGTATTTACTCCTGAATTTTTCAACTTATCACAGGTTTTTCTCCCCACGAAAAGCAGATTTTCAATAGGCATAGGCCATAATTTTTGCTTATAATTTTCTCTTGAAATAACCGTTACTGCATCAGGCTTTTTCATATCGGAGCCTTGTTTTGCAAACACTTTATTAAAGCTGACACCGATTGAAACCGTTATACCGAGTTCCCTTTTTATATCTTTTCGGATTTTTTCGGCGATTTGCTCCCCGCTTCCAAAAAGAAGTGTACTACCTGTGACATCGAGCCAAGATTCATCAATACTAAAAGGTTCAATCATATCGGTATAACGTGAATAAATTTTATGCGCTTTTTTGGAATATTCCTCATATTTGTCATAAAGCGGTGGTAGCATAACCAAATCGGGACATTTATTTTTTGCTTCAAAAATCGGCTCTGCAGTTCTGACACCAAACCTTTTGGCAATCTCATTTTTTGCCAAAATAATACCGTGACGGTTTTCCTTATCACCGCAAACCGCCACAGGCATTTCCTTCAAAGTAGGATTAAAAAGAAGTGAAACTGATGCAAAAAAGTTGTTAAAATCACAATGAAGTATTACTCTGTCACGCATCGTATTCCCTCCTCGAACATCTGTTCTTATATTATACATCATATTCCCTCTTTTGTAAAGAGGGAATATTTTAATAATTCAAATACTGCGCACTTACATATCCTGTAACCGAATTATAGCTAACCACTGCCCAACCATTATCAAGTGAGAAAACCGTTACTTCACTACCGTTTGGAATAGAGCCTATAATTGCAGATGAAGTTGAAGGACCCGACCTGATATTAAGATTAGAGCCCATTGTTGCAACTGTTGCCGGAAAAATGCTTTGGGGCGTATTAAAAGGAATACCAAAGTATTCTGTCAAGGAATAAACTATATTTGCGGCAATAGCTTCGATATTATTCTTTATCCAATTAGCATCCTCTAAATTGTCGTGATATGCTATTTCTATAAGAACACCGGGAGCACGCACACGCCGAACCTCTCCAAGTGTAGTAGTAGGTACTGTTTTTACATTTTCGGGTATGGGATATATTAGTTTTAAATTTTTAGCAAGTATATCCGCAAAGCGTTTACCCTTTTCGCTGGTGGGGTAATAATAAACCTCGCTGCCTCTGCGGCTGCCATCCCCTGTTCCAGTAGCGTTTGAATGAAGTGCCAAATGTAAATCATAATTTCCTGCATTCGAAGCCCTAATCGAAGATGCCGCAGTCATATCTGGGGTATTTCTTACAAATTCAATACCACTTGCAGCCAAATATGGCTCCATTGCATCGGCTATAAGATTCATATATTGTTCCTCATTACCGCCACCGTTATATGGATTGAATTCTTGGGTTGAAGGACTTAAATAAATAATAGGCATAAAAAAATCCTTTCTGTTTCAAGGTTGTAAAACACACTAACATTATATGAAACAGAAAGGAAAAAGTTTATTGATTTAAAAATCCAAATTCCAATGCTTTGGACCTTACCTGTGATAAAAACCAGCAATAAAGTGCTTCTCCGAGTTCTTGGAAAATCGGGTCGCCATCGTGAGAGCAGAGCATTGCAAAGGTTTGTCCAATTCTTCGCTCAATTTCACCGCCTCGTCTGAAAGCTAAATAATAAAATGAAAAAGCACCTGTGTCTTCACTCGTTTTATAAATTTCCGGTTCAAGAGATTTAATCGTATCTAAAAAGCTTTTTTGTGAAATACCGCTTAATGTATCATCGGTTATAAATTGCTCGAAACCTATTGTTGCAGAAAAGGAAAGTAAAAGTCGCCTTTGAATAAGCATATCAAGATTATTTTGACCTGCACTTTCAGATTCTTTAGCATCTTTAATGAATATTTCTGCAATATTTTTTCCAAAAACCTTAGCTTTTTCGGTCAAAGCTTTATCAATTTTTAAATCATCATTAGCCGATTCTCTGTTTCGTTTCACATCAACAGATGGTCTATTACCCGCTATCTTAATATCATTATCGTTATACAATTAAATCACCTCACATAATAAATTCCCCAAAATTAGAGTTGCTTTAAGGCATTTGCTAATTGGTCAGGACAAGAAGTTGATTTGAAACCACATCTGATTCCTTCAAGTCTCTTTATTACTTCCTCAACCTTCATACCCTCTACCAAAGCAGAAATACCTTGAGTATTACCGGCGCAACCGCCCTGAAATTTGACCTTTTTTACTATTCCATCCTCAACTTCAATTACAATGTTTCTTGAACAAACTCCACTTGTTTTATAAGTAAATTCCATATACTATACCTTATTTATCCTTAAATCTATTACTGCGTACAGGGTGGCGAAGCTTGCGAAGTGCTTTGGCTTCGATTTGGCGAATACGTTCTCTTGTTACATTGAATTCAGCGCCAACCTCTTCAAGAGTATGACATCTGCCATCCTGAAGACCAAAACGAAGTCTGATAACAGATTCCTCACGAGGAGTAAGGGTTTTGAGAACGCCGTCTATATCTTCATTTGTAATGGTTTTTAAGGCCGCTTCATCAGGAGCTAAGGCATCTTCATCACGGATAAAGTCCATAAGTCGAGAATCTTCCTCAGGACCGATGGGAGTTTCCATTGAAACAGGCTCTTGTGCTACACGCATAATTTCTCTGACTCTCTCTACCGGCAAATCCATCTTTTCAGCAATAAGCTCTTCACTCGGTTCAAAACCATTTTCGTGAAGTAGTTGGCTTTGAATTTTTTTGAGTCTGTTAATGGTTGCTACCATATGAACAGGGATACGGATGGTTCTTGCTTGGTCAGCAATAGCACGAGTGATAGCTTGTCTTATCCACCAAGTAGCATAGGTAGAAAATTTGAAGCCTTTTGTATGGTCAAACTTGTCAACCGCTTTGATAAGACCAACGTTTCCTTCTTGAATAAGGTCAAGGAAATACATACCTCTACCAACATATTTTTTAGCGATACTAACAACAAGTCGAAGGTTAGCTTCTGTGAGTCTTTGCTTTGCATATTCGTTACCCTCGGCAATTTTAACAGCAAGCTCAATTTCCTCTTCACTTGAAAGAAGCGGAACACGGCCAATTTCACGAAGATATACTTTTACAGGGTCATCAAGAGAAATATTCTCAAAGGTTGTATCCTCTTCGCTTAACTTGTCAACATCCATTTCCTCAAGTTTTAACTCATCATCGGTAGGTTCATCCTCGAAATCGAGGTCTAATATCGGAGGCTCGGAAAAAAGTTCATCTAAATCCTCCGGTGCATTTTCTATATCATCAATAGTTGCTGATTTTTCCTCTTTTTGAAGGTCATTGATATTTTCCTCGCAAGCGAGATTTTCCTTATTATTCTTTTCCATATTATTTCTCCTTCTTTTTATTGATTATATCTTGTAAATTGCTTGCCCAATCCTCGACACTTGTGTCAGATATATCAGAATTTTTGAGTGCATCTCCTTCATCTAATATAACCTTAATACAGTCCCTTAATACCGCATTTGGATTTTTATCAGCCTTGTCGCTGTTTTGAAGCGAAACCAAAAGCCCTAATTCTGCAGGTAAAAGTAGTTGTGCAAAGGTCGAGACATCAAGTATTCTTCCTTGTTCCAATGTATTGATAATCATCTCATAAATCCTGCGATTTAAGGAAGTTATCATTTTGTCCGGCGGCAAGCTCTCTGTTGCCGTTTTGTAAAAATCGGGATGTTGCAAAAGAATCGCAATAACGGTTTCTTCTGCGGCACAAGCCTTTGGCGAAATTCGCCTTTCGGGATTGACATCATCCCGTGAAATTTTAGGCTTTATTGCATCTGAAATTTGCTTTTTTTGTGTTGAGCGGTATTTGCGTTTGCGTAATTCCTCAACCTTTGTCGTAAGGGCGGTACGTGAAACACCATATTTTTCACAAAGCCTACCGATGTAAATATCCCGAGTCATTATATCTTCACTCGAAGCCAACACCTCTGCCGCCTTTGTCAAATACTGTAGCTTACCATCATCACTTTCAAGATTGATACTGTTTGCCGCCATCAAAAGCTTGTACTCAATATCACTGACAGCGCCTTCCAATAATGCTCTAAACCTTTCGGGACCATTTTTGCGGATAAATTCATCCGGGTCTTTTCCATCGGGAATTACAACAACACGAACCTTTAGTCCTGTGTTCTCGAGTAGCTCGGAATCTCTTTTCAGCGCCTTTTGCCCCGCCGCATCGGCATCAAGCATTAAAACAATTTCTTTTGTGTACCTCGCAATCAGATTTGCCTGCTCTTTAGTAAAAGCAGTACCAAGCGGAGCCACAACATTTGTAAAGCCTGCCTGATGAAGCGAGATAACATCCATATTGCCTTCAACCAAAATAATTCTTTCATCGCAAGAAAGCTTTGCAAAATTCATACCAAAAAGATTTTCACTTTTTTTATAAACGGGAGTGTCGGAGGTATTTACATACTTTCCTCGCTCCTTTTCCTGTCCGGGTACTGCACGACCACTAAAACCAATAATATTCCCTCTAATATTTATAATTGGGAACATAAAACGGTTTCTAAAACGGTCATAATAGCTTCCTCTCTGGCTTTTGCCGACAACATTAGCAGTTATCATATCAGTTAGAGAAAAGCCCTTGCTCTTTAAATGGTTTATAAGTGAGTCCCAACTGTCAGGGGCAGCACCAAGCCCAAAACGCTTTATTGTTTTTAAGGAAAGACCACGTGACAGATAATAATCAAGCGCACATTTGCCATCGGGTGACATCAGATAGTTATGGAAAAAACGTGCCGATTCCTTATTGATATCAAAAATTGTATTTTTAAGGCGAGTTAGTGAATCATCGTAGCCATCCTGTGGCAAAGCAACACCTGACTTCTCGGCTAAAAGCTTGACCGCTTCAATATAGTCAAGGTTTTCAATAAGTCCCGTAAAGGTGAAAACATCGCCGCCAACACCACAACCAAAGCAATAAAAAGACTCGGATTCAGGGTAAACGGTAAAGGAAGGGGTTTTTTCACTATGAAAAGGACAAAGACCGACTAAATTCTTGCCACGGCGCTTTAAATTAACGTATTGCGAAATAGCAGTTTCAATATCATTACGATATTTTATCTCGCTAATAATATTGTCCGGTATTGCCATAAAATCCCCTCCTTAATTTAAGTATTTATAATTTATAAAGTCCAACCTTTTGGAATATATATGTTCGAATAAACGCTCGTTGCATAATGGTCGGTCATACCTGCCACATAGTCAGCAACAGCACGGGATTTACCCTCGTTTTCATAAACAGTTAAATACTCCTTAGGTAATTTGTCGATATTATTTTGATAATATTTGAAAAGCCCGTCAACTAATCCTAAAACCTTGGTTTCTTCAGATTTGGCAACCGGATTTTTATAAACCGCATCAAACAAAAATGAGTGAAGCATATTATAATACTTTTCAGTTTCTTCATCCATTTTTATATCCGAATCACTATTCGAAACAATTGAATTAACAAGCGTTGTAATGCGCTCACTTTTGGAATTGCCTAAATATTCGGTAATTTCTTTTGGAATATCATTTGCAGAAATCACACCGGCACGAATTGCATCATCGACATCGTGATTTATATATGCAACTCTGTCGGCAAGTCTTACAACTCTGCCCTCGAGTGTTTTTGCCCACTCACCGCAAGTGTGATTAGCGATACCATCAAGAACTTCATTCGTAAGATTCAGACCTTTTCCGCCCTTTTCAAGCTTTTTGCAAACACGAACGCTTTGCTCAAAATGTGTGAATTTAAAGTCAACCAAATCATCGATAGCACGCTCACCTGCGTGACCGAAAGGGGTATGTCCGAGGTCGTGACCGAGTGCCACCGCCTCTGTCAAATCCTCATTTAAAAAGAGGGCACGGGAAACTGTTCGTGCTATTTGAGAAACCTCTAACGTGTGGGTGAGTCTTGTTCTGTAATGGTCGGATTCGGGGGCTAAGAAGACCTGCGTTTTGTGCTTTAAGCGTCTAAAAGCACGACAATGAATTATACGGTCTCTGTCTCTTTGAAAATCTGTACGAAGATTGCATTTTTCCTCAAAAACAGCTCGTCCCGAACTATTTTTTGAAAGCATTGCTTGACTTGATAAAATCAATGCCTCGTTGTTTTCGATTTGCTCTCTGACAGTCACAAAAATTCCCCCTTTAATAATGTTATTAGACAAAAAAATCAAAAATCCTCTATTTTTAAAAAGTTTTTTCTATTTTAAAGGGCGAAATAATTCTTGCGGTCTCGACTGCATCAATTCTTGCAGAAAATTGCTCACGAAGTTTATCTAAAAACTCCTTTACATCAGTATCACGGAAGAGTACCCCCACAGATACTTTATCGGTAAAATTCGTATTTTCTATATGACCGTTTTGACCGGTGATTAAATATTCCAGCTTTTGATGGTCTGAATAATCACAGGAAATATTAAAGCTTGTACAAGGTACCATCTCGGCAATATCGGATGTCAAAAGTGCCTCTTTTGATGAAGTGCTATATGCACGAACAAGACCTCCCGTACCGAGCAAAACTCCGCCGAAATATCTTGTTACCACGATTGCCACATTTTTTATTTCATTGCCAAGTATTACATCTAAAATAGGCTTTCCTGCCGTACCGTGAGGCTCACCATCATCAGAAAAACGGGCAAGCTTGCCGCCATCTACACTATAAGCAAAGCAATTATGCCTTGCATCCCAATATTTACTCCTCATTTCCTCAATAAAGGAAATTGCATCGTTTTCGGTTTCACAATGCCTCACAGTTGCAATAAACTTTGAACGCTTTTCTTCGTATAAAGCGCTATTTTCACCGATAACGGTCAAAAAGCTATCCATTTTTCTCACCACACAATTTTACTGTCTTTTAAAAAAATCGCAGTCGCATAAAAAATGCAACTGCGGATAAAGGTTTATTCGTTAATGTTGAAACGCTTCTTAAATCTGTCAACACGTCCGCCGGTATCAACCAACTTCTGCTTACCTGTAAAGAACGGATGACATTTAGAACAAATATCCAAACGGATATCCTTCTTTGTTGAGCGTGTCTCGAATTCCGCACCGCAAGCGCACTTAACGGTTACCTTTTCATATTGAGGATGAATTCCTTCTTTCATCATTGTCACTCCTTTCTTTCTCGATAACATTAGAATAATACCACAAACAATATAAAAAATCAAGTCTTTTTTTCTATTTTATAATTTTTTTTATTTTCTCATAAATTTCAACTATTTTAAACCTTGCAATATAGTTATTATCATTCTTTGCAATATTTGCAGAATCTTCTTTGACGCTGTCGGTCAAATCACCCTTATTGGATGTCAAAAGGCATATTTCAGGAAAAATCACACACCACCAATTTTTCCCTTCTCCTTTACCCAAAGTAATTATCAAGGAATCATAAACACCTGCCGGAAGTGTGAAATCATCATAAACTCTTGTCTCGAAGTACGTTTTATCAATTTTTACTTTAGCGCTATAGGAAAATCCGTTTTCCTTTAGAACATTATTTGCTATATTAGTAAATTCATCGCATTTATCATTTGCAATCCTTTTTGCAATTTCGAGGTCATTAACTCCCAAAAATAAATCTCCGCTTTTTTCTAAAATTTCATCTCTGATTTTAAGCTTTATCTCTTGGTCATCTTCATTATCCGAATTTGCGATAATATGTAATCGCAAAATATTTTGCCTTAAATCATCGCATTTTGCATCAAAATCGGCAACCGATAAAAGTATTGCTGAAATTAGCGCAAAACATAGTGAAAGATTAAATAGTTTAGGTGAAATCTTTATTTTTTTTAACATAGAAAATACTCCTTTTTTGAAATTCAAAAGCAGTATTAACCAATACTTAAAATATTATTCAAAATCTACGCCGACAGTTACAGGTCTTACAAGGTAGGTTTCAATTTTTTCTTTTTTAAGTTCTTTATATAAAGCCTTTGCCTGACTTTTGCTTTGGAACAAAGCAAAGAAGGTAGGTCCTGAACCCGATAGTGAAACGCAAAGCGCATCCGATTTTAAAAGTCTCGGTTTTATCGGACTGTCATTCCAAATCTCTTCGAATGAGTTATTCACGTTTTGTGATAAAAGCTCTAAATCACTATTTACAAGTGCCGATATTACCTTATCTGTATTTACGCAAATCGGAGCTTTATTATCAATTTTCTCGTACATTTCTTTGGTGGATGGCTTGTCCCCCAATTTTGCCAAGACAAAATATCCGCAATACATCGGTTCAATTTGTGACAATACTTCACCAATACCCTCTGCTCTCGCAGCACCGCCATAGATGAAAAAAGGAACATCGGCGCCGAGCTTTAGTGCCATTTCAGACAGCTCTTGATAAGAAAGATTTGTGCTGTAAAGCCTATTAAGCCCCAAAAGCACAGCCGCAGCATCTGCACTTCCGCCACCTAGTCCCGCAGGATAAGGGATTTTTTTGGTAAGCTTAATTTTTGCACCTTTTTCTATATTGGTTTCTTTTAAAAAAAGCTTTGCCGCTTTGTAAACTATATTATCTCTTTCTTCGATTTCGGTATTTTTAGAAATTACCCGCAATTTTTTTGAGGGAGAAATAGTGATTCTATCATAAAGTGATATGTTCTGCATAACGGTATCGATTAAATGATAACCATCTTCCCTTTTGCCTAAAATACCGAGAGAGAGGTTTATTTTAGCATTTGCCTTTAATGTGATTTTTTTGCGATTTAAGATTACTACAGAACAGAGCACCAATAAAATTCCGATAACACCAAAAAGATTAAGCGGTTGATTGTAAAATGCACCGACTATTGTAGCAACAACGGGTTCTACAGTCGCAATTATAGGTGCTACAGAAGGCTCAACACCCTTCAGACCGTTGGTATAAAGTAAGTATGGTATTACCGAATTAAACAGCGCCATCAAAGACACTATCAAAAGTACTTTATAATCTGTGACAATGAATTTAAGAGTCGCACCCACATTTTCTAAAAACGGAATTGACATTATTGCCGCAAAAAGAAAAATGTAAAATGTAATGGTAAGACTCGAATATCCTCTTTTTATGAGAATATTACCGAAAATAGTATAAAGTCCGTATCCGAAGCCTGTAAGCAGGCCGAAAATGAGCGCTGTGGAGCTTATTTTATTTTCGGGACTGAATATATTTGTAACAAAGCAACATCCTATAAATGCGACAAATAAGGCAATAAGCTTTTGCGAAGTGAGTTTTTCTTTGAAAACCACAGCCGATATAAGCATAACAAAAAACGGTGCTGTATATAAAAGCACTGCCGCCACTGAAAAGGTAGAGGAATTTATTGTTTTAAAGTAGGCATAATTAAAGAGGACAATGCTTGCAAGTCCGGTCATAACAAATAACCAAACATCTTTAAGTCTGATTTTAAAAAGCTTTTTATCCTTAAACAAAATTATTATTCCGACTATTATTGCAGTGATTAGTGCTCTTCCGAAAACAAGAGGCATTTCCGAAATCCCGACCTTGACGGCCGCATCAACAAAAATACCTATAATTCCCCAAAGAGCCGCTGCAGAAAATATCAGTAAAAAATATTTATTTATCTTAAAATTCATACTAAATCCTAAACCTCATAAAATAATTTATAAATAATTTTAACCCCGAATTATACCAAAGTCAAGAATATTAAAGTATAGTTCATAATTTTTTATTTGCGTTTATTGATGAATGATGGTATAATAATATCAAATTGAAAATATCGGAGGTTAAAAGCTTTGAAAATCAAAATCACAAGTGACAGTACAACCGATTTAGGTAAAGAACTAATTGAACGTTATAATATCTCAATTCTTCCTTTAGGTGTTACCTTGGGAGACAAAACCTATCAAGACGGTGTGGATATTACTCCCGATGATATTTACGCTCATCACGATAAAACCGGTGAATTACCAAAAACATCTGCCGCTAATTTGAGCGACTGTATCGACTTCTTTAAAAAGTTTACTGATGAAGGCTATGCTGTAATTCACTTTTCTATCAGTTCCGAAATGTCATCAACCTTTAATAACTCACGTATGGCAGCTATGGAATTTGAAGATGTATATGCAATCGACACTAAAAACCTTTCAACCGGCGGCGGACTTTTAGTTGTGGCTGCTGCTGAAATGGCAAACAAAGGTATGGAGCCAAAGGCAATAGTTGAAGAGCTCGAAAAATTAGTCCCTTGTGTTGATGCTTCCTTTGTAATAGATAATCTCGAATATTTACACAAAGGCGGTCGTTGCTCTGCCGTTGCAATGCTTGGTGCCAACCTTTTGAAATTAAAGCCTTGTATTGAGGTTAAAAACGGTTCTATGGGCGTTGGAAAGAAATATAGAGGTAGATTTTCTGATGTTCTCAAAACCTATGTAAATGAGCGTATCGGCGATGGCAGTGACATTGACCTTGACAGAGTTTTCGTGACTCACGCAGGTTGTGATGAAGAAATTGTTAACGCAGTAGTCGAACAAGTAAAATCACTCGGTCTTTTTAAAGAAGTTTTTGTAACACGTGCCGGATGTACAATTTCATCCCATTGTGGCGCCGATACTTTAGGTGTTCTCTTTATAAGAAAGAACCCCATAGCTTAAAGTAACATTTTAAAACCCTTGTCATAATATATGACAGGGGTTTTTTATTCGGAATATTCCATTATCGGCGGTAGCAAATTTACTATCTTTAAAATAACCGATTTTGTGCCCCTTGATATAAAAAAGACCGCAAGTTTTTACTTGCGGTCTTTTGCTATTTCATTTTATTTTATGCCTAAGCCTAAAATTAAACGTTTAATATTTGCTAAATCGGCAGCATTAACACTTCCGTTTTCATCAATATCAACTGTGTAATCTGCACAGTCAACGCTACTGTCGAGTGAGTTGCGCTTTGCACGAATCAAGTCGAGTACGTTTATTCTATTGTCACCGTTTGTATCACCGTAATGATATAAAGGATCAGCTTTTGTACCATTTGCTGTTAAGTTGTTGTATGCTTCAATTACGTTGTAAACCATATCGTAATTGTCGGCATCAGAATCAGCAGTTTTGAGGATATAAAGAACATCTTTGTATTCTTCAACGTTACCATCAAAGTCGTTAGCATAGAACAAATCACTTAATCTTTCAACCCAAATCTTTCTGAAGGAATCTTCAGTATAGGTTATACCGATAAGCTCGGGTTCAGGATCATTGAGACCCCAGAAATAAAAGTTTCTGATGTCAAGCTTATTTGCATCGGTATGAGTAATAGTGATTGTATGAGTGCCGTCACCTAAATTTGTTGCTAAATCGTACATCTTGTGATTATCGGCACTGAGATAAATTTCAAGAGTCTGCTCTGCACCGCCGTCAATGCTGTATGTGATATTTGTAGCAGTTGAACGAGCTAATGCCCATAAACCAATGTTTTGTGCGTTAAACTCAAGAGTTAATGTGTCGCCGGAAGTGGTTGAAACCATAGTAGTGGTAATAACAAAGTTATCGATGGTTTCAGTAGTAGCATTTTGAATACCTGTAGGTGCTACCAAATCAGCATCGAGAATCAAGCTACCATGACTGTTTGCTGTGCAATAATATGTTGAAGGCAAAGTAGCATCAACATAATCACTAGCATCAGGTACATACGCCGGAGAAAGCTCTGCCGATAAGTAATCTATTACTGTTTGTGCATAGTGTGCGTGACCGATATCTGTCGGGTGAACACCGTCAGAAGAAATACCTTCATCAACCAAATCATCGGCTTTAAGTGCACGACCTGCATAAAGAATCGGGATGTTGTAGTATTCAGCCAAATCGGTATATGCAGTACCAAATTCTTTAGAGAATAATACAGATGCTTCGTTATTTAAACGGGTTTTATCACCTGTGATAACGAAAACAACGTCTGCCTTCGAATAGTTGCATAAATCTTTTGAAGAAGCGATTCGATGTAAACATATTGAATTGTGTTTGAAGATGAGGCATCAAAACTTATGCCATCGTAGTAGTCGTTGATAGCAAACTCAATGAAGGTGAGGTCAGGAGCAACGCCGTCATTTTGTGCAAAGAGATGCTCTTCTGCACGGTAAAGACCGAATTTAACACCTGTACCGCCTATTGCAGCGTTGATATCTTTAACATTTGCATTCGGGAAGGTGTCTTTAATCCAAGCTCTTGTAATTGCTCTCCAGGAAGTAGTTTCAGAATTTGAAGCACCTGTACCGTAGGTTATAGAACCGCCCAAGTATCCAACGGAGAATTCCTTTTCGTTAGTCAACTTATACTGTGAGTTGATAAGTGTATCGGGCTTTTCGCCGGTGGTTGTAAAGTTAAGAGTATAAAGTGCAGTACCGCTACTTGCAATGATTGTCTGATATACACCTGTCGAAACTTCTGTAGTTGTTACAGTTATACCAACGGGCTTAATACCTGAATATTTGTATGTAACTGTAGGTTCTCCAAAACCGTAAGGAATGTCGATGTCATAGGTAGTAACGTCACTTGAGAAACCGGATACAGTATAGCTCAAATCTGAATTTGAGTATGTAATTTCAGTTATAGCAAAACTGGTGTCAACCTCAACATAGTAAGAGTAAGCAGGGCAATTATCAGCAGTGTTGTTAAGAGCTACGTCGAATTGCTTAAGAGCAGCAGAAACGCTTTCATATTCACTGCCTTCACCAGATCTCAGTGCCATTATACCAACGCTACCCTTTTCGGTGTAATTGTTGTCA
>JAZNWW010000088.1:0-4119 GCA_045593535.1 Acutalibacteraceae bacterium | reverse complement strand
TTCCATACGCATATCCTTGTCGGTGCTTTCTCCGCCGCCAAAGGTGAAAAACCGGTTTCCCTCAATCTCAAAAATTTGACCACGCATAAGATGAATTAAATTTCCGCTTATTCTGTGAATCATACCACCGTGCCAATAGGTAGTTTTTGAGCGGTTTATTCTATTCATATTGTCATGTGTGCCATCAACGAAAGCGGTGACAAAACGGCGGTTTGCAAAAAAGTTTATCACCTTTTTTTCAGTTTTGGACCCGTCAAAAATATATCCAAAATCTCCGCATACAATAAGAACATCGCCACTTTTTAAGCGCCTGAAATTTTTATCGTAAAGTCTTTCAAGACAACCGTGCATATCACCCGTTACATATACCATAATTTCACCCAAATAACACTTTATTTTTTTTCGCCAATATGCTATTATATATATAATAACATAAGTTAAGGAAGAATGCTATGATAAAAAAGATTTTTTCGGTTATTTTTTCTCTTTTGTTGCTTACAAGCCTTTTAAGCCCTGTAACAACCGGTGCTTATGAAGTGACAGAATTTGAAATAACAGCAAAAGCCGGAGCTTTGATTTCACTTGATACGGGCGAGTTTTTGTACGAAAAAAACCCCGATAAAAAGGTTTATCCTGCATCAATTACAAAAATTATGACTGCTGTCATTATATTAGAAAGCGAAAAGTTCGACAAGAATGCAAAAATCGCTATGAGCGAATCTGCCCTCGAAACCGTTTTGGGTACGGGTAGCGTTGTTTCCAATCTCAAGGCGGGGGAACAGATTTCACAGCTTGATTTACTATACTATGTTTTGATGTCCTCCTGTGGTGACTGCACCTATCTTGCAGCGGAATATTACGGTGGCTCTATCGAAAATTTCGTAAATCTTATGAACCAAAAGGCTAAAGAATTAAAGCTTCAAGGTACTTCTTATGAAAATCCCGTTGGACTTCATCACAAGGATAATTATACAACTGTGCGTGATATTTACACCTTGACAAAATATGCCTTAAAAAACGAATTATTCAGTGAGGTAACTGCCTCCTCGAGATATACCGTTCCTGCCACTAATATGTCGGGGGAAAGAACACTTACAACCACAAACTATTTGCAAAACACAAACACAAACTATTATTATCAATATGCAAAGGGTGTAAAAACGGGATATACCGATGAAGCAGGCAGATGCCTTGTCAGTACCGCTTCTTATAACGGTTACAATTATATGTGTATTTTGATGGGTTGCCCAAACACCGGCAACCACCAATTTAATGAAAGTCGTGAGCTTTACCGTTGGGCTTTTAATAACTTTAAATTCAAAAAAATCGCCGATTCGGATGAACCCGTTTGTGAAATTCCCTTGAATCTTTCAAGCGAGACAGACTTTGCTTCACTGTATTTTAAAGAACCGTTTGTTTCTATACTTCCAAACAATGCCGATGATTCAACAATCATTATAAAGCCTGAATTGGTTTCAGAAAGCGTTAATGCGCCGGTGAAAAAAGGACAGGTTTTGGGAAAAGCCAAAATCTATTATGCCGAAAAACTAATCGGTACTGTCGATTTGGTTGTGGGCGAGGATATTGATTCAAGTGCCATATTAGTTTTTGCACATCACGCAAAGGCATTCTTTACATCGAAGTATATGAAAGCCGCCTTAATAATTGTTGTGGCTTTAATTGTATTGTTCATATTGCTTTGTATAAGGCTTAATTATTCAAAAATCAAGAAACGCAAAGTAAAATATATCCCTTATAAAGAAAAAGGAGAAACCCGACATGAAAAATAAAATTTTAAGCTTGATTTTATCCGCCTTAATGCTCTTTTGTTTCACTGGCTGTTCTGATGACACAGAGAGTGAGACAATCAGCGATAAGGATACTGTAAAAGCGGTCATTACCGTTAAGGATTACGGTGAAATCGAATTAAAGCTCGACCCTGCAACTGCACCGATTACAGTAACTAATTTTGTCAAATTGGCAGAAAGTGGCTTCTATGACGGTCTTACCTTCCACAGAATAATCAGTGATTTTATGATTCAAGGTGGCGACCCCGAAGGTACAGGTATGGGCGGCAGCGATGAAACCATTAAGGGTGAATTTTCAGCAAACGGAGTCGAAAATAACATTTCTCACAAACGTGGAGTTATTTCAATGGCTCGTAGCGGTTTGAGCTTTGATTCTGCTTCCTCGCAATTCTTTATTGTACATCAAGATTCAACCTTTTTAGATGGTCAATATGCCGCTTTTGGTTATGTGACAAGCGGTATGGAGGTTGTTGATAAAATTGCCGAAAATACACCCGTTACCGATGACAACGGAACCGTGTTGGCTTCAAATCAACCTGTCATTGAGTCAATAAAAATAATAAGATAACAGAAACTTAAAAAGGATATTCCGAGAGGAATATCCTTTTTTATTTATGATATGTCGAGCCTTCAATAATCTTAAAGCCTCGATAAATTTGTTCAAGCAACAAAACTCTGAAAAGCTGGTGCGGAAAGGTCATTTGCGATAAAGACAACCGAATACTTGAAGCCAATTTCACCTTTTCGCTTAACCCATAAGAACTGCCTATTACAAAGGTTATGTTTTTGCCTATATTTTGAAATTCTTCGATTTTTTTGGCAAATGCAGGACTTGTAAACTCCTTACCTTCCACGCAAAGAGAAATAACTTCACTATTATTAGGTATCTTCTTTAAGATAAGCTCGGCTTCCTTTGAAAGCGCATTTTCAATTTCACTGTTTGAAGGCTTATCGGATAAACGCACCGGTTCAAGCTCAATTATTTCGAGCTTTGTATAAGCAGAGAGTCTTTTTGAATATTCCTTTACAGCATCGCATAAATACTTTTCCTTTAGTTTTCCGAGCGAAATAATAGTTGTTTTTATCATAAAACGCTCACTCCGTTTCCTGAAGGGGATGCAACCTTTAATATATAATCCTTACCGTTTTCGGCGCCCAAATCCATAAGTGATGCCTCGGCGGTGGCACGGGCTAAAACGGGTGTATTGTTGTTTTGACTCAAATGCCCTAAAATAAACTGCTCTGTACCGCTTTCAAAAAGTTTTTTAAGCTCACCGGCACAGGTGTTATTTGAAATATGCCCCTTGTCCCCCATAATTCTCACCTTTAAGTGTGGCGGATACGGCCCTCTTTTAAGCATTTCAACATCGTGATTAGATTCGAGCAAAACAAGGTCACTACCTTTTAGCGCACTACTCACCTCATTAGTAATAATTCCAAGGTCGGTACAAAGAGAAAACTTTTTGTTTGTTGGGAGCATAAAGGTATATCCGCTTGAACCCTCGCAGTCGTGGCTGGTAGCAAAACGATTTATCGCAATATCACCTATTTGAAAATACTCATTATCTAAATCGACTGTTTTGCAGTCAGTGGGTATCACATCAAGGTGTGCAAGATTTTGAAGTGTTTTCTCACTTGCCAATAGCATAGCGCCACTCTTTTTGAGAATGGGTTTTAGTCCTTTTATATGGTCAGAATGTTCGTGTGTAACGGCGATAGCTTTTATCGCAGATACATCGGCACCACGTAAAGAAAGCTGTTCTATAATAGCCTTTGCCGAAACACCCGCATCAATTAAAATACTGCTTTTTTCGGTTGAGATATATGTACTGTTGCCTGTAGAACCGCTGAAAAGCGGACAAATTATTGACATTGTTTTACCTTCTTTTAAAAAAGTGTGACAGAAAACTGTCACACTATGCTTGTTTTAATATAAAAGTATCATCTTTAATGGGAACACGCTTAATATCAGCACCAAGAGCCGAAAACTTTTCAACAATATTTTCATATCCTCTATCAATATAGATGGTGTTTTCCACAGAGGTTTCGCCCTCTGTCATAAGACCTGCAATAATCATTGCAGCACCGGCTCTTAAATCGACCGCCTTAACAGGAGCAGGATTTAATGACTTAACACCTGCGATTACGGCAGTTTTTCCGTCAACCTGAACATCTGCACCCATAAGAGTTAACTGTTCAACATATCTAAAGCGACTGTCCCATACGCCCTGTGTAACAATGCTTGTCCCATCTGCAATGGTAAGAAGCGTTGCAATTTGAGGTTGCATATCTGTAGGAAAGCCGGGATGAG
>JAZNWW010000087.1:0-29410 GCA_045593535.1 Acutalibacteraceae bacterium | reverse complement strand
AGGAGTTTTTCTGTTATATTCGCCTTGTGGCGAGTTATATTGCTTTGCAGTTATATTCGGTTAACGCTGAGTGATATTGCATTTCGGGCAGTTAAGGGCGAATATAATATCACTTTTGCGTAAGCAAAAATATTACTACGTCTTGCGTGTATCAAAAAATTCTTTTATAAAGCATTGTTACCAATTTTAACACTTTGTTAATACATACTCCTTGATAAAAGGTGGGTTATGTGATATAATACATATAATTATATAGGTTGGGTATTTTACAATATTCGACTTAAATCGAATTATTATAAATTGAATATCAGATTGGTTTTAAACTTCAATATAAAAGGAATTTAAAACAGGTTTTTTTAGGATGTGATATTTTGAAAAATAAAAACGAGCAATTTAAAGGCTTGGTTCGTACTTTTTTAATGATAGCCTTGATAATGTCACAAATTGCGGTATTTTCGTATTTTTGGCTGACAGAATATAACAAACAGATTGTTGACCCGTATTACAGAAAAGGACACCTTTTTTTCTATGCAGTTTATTTTATTTTGCTTTTGATTTTTCTCAAGTCATTTGATGGTCTCAAATACGGAACATACCGAAAAGCAAATATCATAATAGCTCAAATATTAGCTACTGCAACAACGCTTTTCGTTGTATATTTACAGATAGTAATGTTGGCGATGCGGTTTGTTTCTCCGATACCTATTTTGTATATGTTCTTGATAGATGTCGCCATAATTGCGCTCATAACCGTTTTGGGAGAGATTTTCTTGAAAAAGCTCTTTCCGGCAAGAAAAACAGTGCTTATTTGGGAGGTTTATGAGCCGGAAAGCTTTATTAAAAAGCTAAATTCGAGAAAAGATAAGTTTGAGATTACAAATGTTGTAAATATATCAGAAGGGCTTGAAAAAATAAAAGAGCTAATATCGAAAAGTGAAGCAGTCGTGGTTTACGATGTTCATTCCGAAAACAGAAATAAAATTATTAAATTCTGTTTTGACAGTAATACAAGGTGCTATTCAACAACAAAGATTTCCGATATTTTAGTCAGAGGCTCTGAAAGTCTTCATATGTTTGACACACCGCTTTTATTGTACAGAAATGCGGGACTATCTTTTGACCAACGTTTTTTAAAGCGTACGGGAGATATTGTGGTTTCCTTTGCGTTATTGGTTATAACCTCTCCGTTTATGCTTATTAGCGCACTTCTTGTTAAAGGATATGACAGAGGTCCTATTCTTTTCAAGCAGGCAAGAGGAACAAAGGACGGAAAGATTTTTTATATTCATAAATTCAGAAGCATGGTTGTTGATGCAGAAAAAGATGGCGCAAAACCCGCAGTGAAAAATGACAAGAGAATTACTCCTGTCGGCAAGTTTTTGAGGGCTTCACGACTTGATGAGTTGCCGCAGCTTTGGGATATTTTGGTAGGAAATATGAGCTTTGTGGGACCAAGACCCGAAAGAGTTGAACATATAAAGCAATACACCGAAGAAATACCTGATTTTAATCTAAGGTTAAAGGTCAGAGGTGGTCTTACCGGTTATGCACAGCTTTACGGAAAGTATAACACGACACCTTATGACAAGCTTCAGCTTGACTTGATGTATATTGATAACTACTCGGTTTTGCTTGATATAAAACTTATTCTTATGACAATTAAGATAATGTTTATGAAGGAAAGCACCGAAGGCTTTGATGTAGAAAAAAGTCAAAAAATAAACAAAAAAAGCAAACAAAAATAGGTATAAAAAATCCCTCGTATGTATTACATACGGGGGATAAATTTTTTCTTTTTAAATTGCAACCGAGTTAGAAGTAATTACAGAATCGATAATGTTATATCCGAACTGTGAAGCTTCATTTCTTGCGAAAAGTGTCTCGCACTCGGCGGTATAGCTCTCGCCATCGTGACAGTTAACAGTGACCTCGGTTTTTACTGTATAGGTGCCATCCTCATTTTCTGTCATAGAAACCATTTTATGCTTATAGGTTTCATAACCGCAGGGAGCAATATAAACATAACCATCGTTAGTTGGTAGAGCAGTGTTTATGAAAGAGTAGTTAATATCAGAAATGCCATACATATTCAAGATATAATCCGAAACGTAGTCTTCAGCTACAAAGTCGTTTTCCTTCATATCAAGCAAAGCCAAAACGGAGCGGTTGACAATACTTTCAAGATAGTACAAATCCTCACCGTAAGCAAAGTTGTGGTTAAGCATATTGAGGAAACGAACCTCTAAAACCTTTTTGGCAGAAACGGTATTTTCTTTAGAGTTAGAAATCTGAACGACCGAAACGTTGGCAGGGTTTGTATTTTCAGCAATAATTTCGCTATTTTGGTTTTTGGCGGAAATAAGCGAAAAAGCAACAACAGCTGCACAAAATACCGAAACAGTTGTGATTACAAATTTTTTCATCTTATCGCCTCCAATAATTTTATATTTATATTATACATAGATTAAGTATCAAATGGGAGCAACAATTTGATGACAAATGGTTTCAAATATGTAACTTTTAAAGGGTTTTATTCTTCCCGAAATTACAAAATGTAATTTTTGAGTCACCTTGAGCATACGTATTATTAAAGTATTGTGCAAATTAGACAAAATAAATAATTTTGAATTAAAATGTTAAAAAAAATTGGTTGAAATCGCTAATAACTTGTGATATACTGATACTAATAAGATAGCAAACGGTGGTTTGCAACCCAAAGGAGTGTATTTCATTGAAACAGTACAGCGAAAAAGAGATTAAGAACATTGCGCTATTAGGCCACGGTGGTTCGGGAAAGACTACCCTGGCGGATGCGATTTTTTATTATGCAGGTGCGGCTGAAAGAATCGGTAAAACCGGCGACAGCACAACAGTTATGGATTTTGACCCCGAAGAAAAGAAGCGTAAGGTTTCTGTTTCGACTTCTTGCTATGCTTTAGAGGTTGGCGGACAAAAGCTTAATATTATTGACACCCCCGGACTTTTCGACTTTGCAGGTGGTATTTGCGAGGGATTGGCGGCTGCCGATAGTGCAGTTATCGCAATTTCGGGCAAATCCGGTCTGACAGTTGGTGCAAAGCAGGCTTACGAAAAGGCAAGAAAACTTGGCAAAAGTGTAGCCTTCTTCATTGGAAAGCTCGACTCCTCACACGCCCATTTCTACCGTGTGTTATCCGCTCTTGCAGGTAATTACGGTGCAGTTATTTGTCCGATTGTAGTACCCTTTATTGAAAACGATGAAGTAAAGGCATTTGTAAATCTTATCGAAAACAAGGCATATATGGCAGAGGGTATCACACTCAAGGAAATGAGAATGCCCGTAAGCAACGAGCTTGATGATATGCGTAGTATGTTGCTTGAGGCTATAGCTTCTGTTGATGAGGCCTTGATGGAAAAATATTTCTCCGGCGAAGAATTTACACCTGAAGAAATTTTAAGCGGGTTATCCCTTGGTGTAAAATCGGGAGATATTTGTCCTGTTTTCTGCGGTATTCAGCAGACAGGTGCCGCTGTTTCACTTTTGGTTGATACACTACTTCAAATTATGCCGAGCGTGGCAGATGGTAAATACATAACCGTTGACGGTGAGGAAAAAGTATTCGATAAAAATGGTGATGTTGCCATCCAAATTTTCAAAACCATCGCTGACCCGTTTGTTGGTAAGCTTTCATATTTCAGAGTTTTATCGGGCGCTATCACAAGCGACACAAAGCTTATAAACTCGAGAACAGAGTCTGAAGAAAGACTCTCAAAAATAATGTGGATTAAGGCAGCAAAGCAAGAGGATGCTGATAAAATTATTGCAGGTGACATTGGTGCGGTTGCAAAGCTCGGCAATGTGCTCACAGGCGATACACTCTCGGCTAAAGGCGATGTTAAGGCTCAGGATATTGATTTCCCGAATCCATCTCTTTCTGTTGCGGTTTACCCGAAGGCAAAGGGTGATGAAGAAAAAATCACAGCCGCATTCACAAGACTTATGGAGGAAGACCGCACAATTAAGGTTTATATGAATAATGAAACTCACGAGCAAATTCTTGAAGCCTTGGGCGAACAGCATATGGATGTTATCGTATCGAGACTCAAGTCAAAATTCGGCGCCGATGTAGAGCTTCAAAAGCCAAAGATTGCCTATAGAGAGACTATCAAAAAGGCAGTTAAGGTGCAAGGCAGGCATAAAAAGCAATCGGGCGGACACGGTCAGTTCGGTGATGTTTGGATTAAATTTGAGCCTTGCGACAGTGAGGAATTGGTATTTGCCGATGAAGTATTCGGCGGTGCAGTACCAAAGAATTTCTTTCCCGCAGTTGAAAAGGGACTTCGTGAGGCAACACAAAAGGGCGTTTTGGCAGGCTTCCCATTAGTTGGTGTCAAGGCAACACTTTATGATGGCTCATACCATCCTGTTGACTCCTCTGAAATGGCATTTAAGATGGCGGCAACTGTGGCTTATAAAGATGGTATTCCGCAATGCGCACCCGTACTTTTAGAGCCTATCGGCACACTTAAAGTATTAGTTCCCGATGAAATGCTCGGTGACGTTATTGGTGATATCAATAAGCGCAGAGGTAGAATTATCGGTATGAACCCTGCAGAGAACAAAATGCAGGAAATTATCGGTGAAGTACCGATGTCGGAAATGTCGGATTTCTCTACTGCAATGCGTTCTATTACTCAAGGCACATCAACATTTACATTAGAAATTGCACGATATGAGGAAGTTCCTCAAATGATAGCACAAAAGATTATCGATGCTGCAAAGCAATAATTTGGCGCTAAAAAACCCACCTTCGAAGGTGGGTTTTGATTATGTAGATAACTATAAAACTCTGCCTGTAAAGTCGTTATCAAAGGTGATAACACATTTAAAGGTGGGGTTTATTATTGTGGCGCAGGTTTCGATTTTTTGGCGCAATTCATCCTGCGGAATTTTGACATCCGAAGGGACAACAACATCAAATATAAGATTTGTTTGTGTATCTCCAAAGGGTGTCATTCTGAAATCGTGAAGCGTTAGTCTGTTATCAATAACGGTCAAGGCTTCCGCCATTTTGTGTCTAGTAATGGCAACATTTTCATTATCCGTGTCAATGGGGTCCATATGTATAACAAGGGATACACCCAAGGTATCATAAATATTCTTTTCGCAAAGGTCGATTTGCTCGTGACATTTAACTATATCGCAATTTTGAGGCACTTCAACGTGAACCGAAGCAAATTGCCGACCTGGACCATAGTTATGAATAATCAGATCGTGGATACCCTCAAAGCCATCAATCGACAAAATTGTTTTTTCAATATCCTCGATAAGCTCCTTTTCGGGCGGTGTGCCTAAAATCTGGTCGAGAGTGCCTTTTGCAGAGGAAAAGCCCGAAAAAAGAATGTAAATTGCAATCAAAACACCCATTATAGCATCCAAATTAAAGGAAAGCTCTACAAAGTGAGAAACCGCAACAGAAACTAAAATTGCAAATGTGGTAATGCAGTCATTAAGCGAATCCTTGGCAGTAGCGATAAGGGCATCGGAATTTATTGTCTTTCCGATTTTTTTATTAAAGAAATAAAGCCAGAATTTGATTGTAATGGAAACAGCCAAAACAATAATTGCAACGAGTTTATATGTGGGCATACTGTCCCCGTTTATAAGTGAAGTTGCCGAGGACTTTAAAAGCTCAAAGCCAACAAGCAAAATAAGCATTGAAACGACAAATGCCGACATATATTCCATTCTTCCGTGACCAAACGGATGGTCGCTGTCGGCAGGCTTGCCCGCCATTCTAAAGCCAATCATTGTGATGATAGATGAGCCCATATCAGACAGGTTATTAAGACCGTCTGCGATTATAGAAATACTACCCGAAAGTGTTCCAACAACGATTTTAAAGAGGGAAAGAAGCAGATTGCATATAATTCCGACAAAAGAACCCAAAGCGCCAAAGGATTGCCTTGTCTTTGTACTTTTGAGGTCATCTGGGTTTTTGATAAAAAGGCGAATAAGTAGGCTCGACATTACATTTTAGCTCCCTTTGAACCTTTTGTGCCGAAGGAAACACCGGATAAAATGTTAGTGTTTATAGTATAAGAAATATTTTCTCTGTTTCTTTGTCTGCGGAAAGCCAAGTCTATCATTCGAGTAAGCAGTTCCTTGTATGGAACACCTGTCGGTTCCCAAAGATAAAAGCTTAAAGAACCGGGGATTGTATTGATTTCGTTGGCATATACCTTGTTTGTTTCGGTGTCGATAATAAAGTCAATTCTCACAACACCGCTGGCGCCTATAGCCTTGAAAATTTTGCAAGCAAGGTCTCTTATATAAGCGGTCATTTCATCATCAATATCGGCAGGGATTTTGCGACCTAAAGATGCCATTCCCTTACTGTTGCCACCGCTTTTTGAATTGCCCATATATTTATCCTCATAAGAGAGAATTTCATCGTTCATAAAGGGCTCTTCGCAAATACTTGCTTCACAATTGTCGCTGTCACCCAAAACAGAGCAGTTGACTTCACGTATAGCGGTAACGGCGTGTTCGATTAAAATTTTATCAGCAAAGGAAAAACCGAGTGTGATAGCATCATCAAGTGCGTGAATATCATTTACCTTTGTAATGCCTACACTTGAGCCTAAATTTACGGGCTTAACAATCAAAGGCAAACCGATTTTTTCGATAATTTTATCGGTGATTTCGGCTTTTTGTGTCATATATTCTCTTGCTCTTACAGTAATACAGTCGAGAACGGGAAGCCCCGCATTTTTGAGGACATCCTTAAATACAGCTTTGTCCATACCCACAGCAGAGGAAATAATATCACAACCGACATAGGGCAGGTCCAAAAACTCAAAAAAGCCTTGAATTGTACCATCCTCACAGTTTGTTCCGTGAACAATCGGGAAGGCAACGTTTATTTCTTTATCCTTTTTTGAGAAAAGACCGCTCTTTTCATACTTCATCATTACCTTGCCATTTTCTCTTTGAAAATTAACTCTTTGCGATTTTTTTAAGAGAGTAGGTAAATCACGATATTCTTCAATAGTAAAAAGAGCATCTCCTGTGTACATTTCTCCTTCTTTAGTTACATAAACAGGGGTAATATCGTATTTTTCACGGTCAATAGCGTGCATTGCTTGGACTGCCGAAATAATCGAAACCTCGTGCTCAACAGAACGGCAACCATAAAACACAGCAACATTTGTTTTCATTTTATCACCTTAATTCAAGTAGTTATCGGGAAGGTCATTTTCGACCAAAAGAACAGTATTATTATCGGCAAAACGGGAATAGATTTCCATAGCCTCAAAAAAGCTTTTTGCAATGAACAAATTATCTTTGTTAAATTCTGTGGAATTTACCGCATCTGCCATAGGCTTTGAGCGGTTGATGCCTACAAGAATTATTTTATCACAATATTTTGCAGCCTCAAGACCTAAAGCATAGTTGCAGTCATATTCCTTATCACCGAGTTCAATAAGACCGGGAGTGATAATAACCTTTTGCATATCGTGAAAAGAGTCCAAAACCCTTACAGCTTCGAGGCAACCCTCGGGATTTGAGTTGTAAGCATCATCAATCATTACAGAACCGTTTACAGAGGACTTTATTTCAAGTCGATGTTCGGTCTGTTTTAGTGATGCCACAGCAAATTTAATTTCCTCTGCCGAGACACCGAGCGTATAGCTGAGTGCCGCAGCACCCGCAATATTTATCATACTGTGTGTGCCCAAAAGCTTTGTTGAAAGGTTTATTTCCTCGCCGTTTATGTGAAGTGTAAATTGTGAGCCCTGACGAGAAGCTTTAAAATCAGAAACAAAATAATCATATCCGTTTTCACTGCCATAGGTCAAAGCAGAAATTTTGTCAAGGTTTGTTCTAATACCTTGGCTGTCGGCATTTACAAAGACCTTGCCACCCTTTGCGGTTACAGCATCGGCTAATTCAAACTTTGTTTTGAAAACATTTTCGATTGTTTTGAATGTTTCTAAATGCTGAGGTCCGACAGAGGTAATAAGCGCAAAGTCGGGCGAGACAATATCACAAATTTCTTTAATATCGCCAACATTTTTAGCACCCATTTCGCAAACGAAAATCTCGGTTTGGGGCTTTAGGTCGCTTCGTACAGTTCTTACCACGCCCATAGGTGTGTTAAAGCTTTGCGGAGTGCAAACAACGTTGAATTTTTCATTTAAAATGCGGGTTAATATAAATTTTGTTGTGGTTTTTCCGTAGCTTCCGGTAATGCCTATAACCTTTAGGTTTTTATGATTTTTTAAAATCTTTTTTGCATCGTTTATATAATACCTTGCAAACATTTTTTCAAAAGGCAGAGTAAAAAGCCAAGACAAAAATGTGTTAATTGGAGAAATAAATGATAAGAGTAAAACTATTTGAACACCCAAAAGAGAGAGAGTTTTATCATTTTGTAAAACTAAAACAAAGGGAAGTGCCAAAAGAATAAAAGCGGTGGCAAATAACCTTTTTACACGTGCTGTCAGTACTAATTTTTTAATAGACTTTTTTTGAGCTTTAACGCTTAAAATCACGCTTATAAGGGAGCAAAGAGATATGAAAATCAAATGTATTAAATATTGCTCGAAAGCTAATAAAAATGATGATACAGCAAACAAAAAAATTGCAATTAAAGAAAAATTTGATTTCAACCACCCGAAATAACGGGAGGGAAAGTAGGAATTTTGCTGTAGCATTTGAAATTGTTTTATAAGGGAAGAAATTCCCAAAATTATAGAAACAGCAGTTGAAATGATAAGTAAGGTATTCAAAAATAACCCCTCCGTTATTTTAAGAAGCTTTTGAGTATGGCGATTGTTCTGCCGATTTGCTCGAAAAAGGCAAAGTGACCTGCATTTTCAAAAACACAAAGACCGCAGTCACGAATTTTGCTTTCGATTATTTTAGCATCCGATAAAGGAGTATCGGTATCCTTTTCACCCCAAATGAGAAGTGTGGGGCAGGAGATGTTGTGAATAATATCTCGAAGGTCTGTGTTGACAAGCGATACTAATGTCCGGCGAAGCACAAGCGGTGCCGCATTATAGTCAGCCGAGCCATAGTGATTACGTGCTTTTTGGAGCAAGTCTGCGCTATAGTTTTTGATTACAGGTAATGTCAAAAACCATTTAATAGCTTTAAAGCTTTTTGCTCTGAACTTTTGCTTAAAGCTTTTTTTGGGAATTAGTCCTGCCGAGTCAAGTAGTACTATTTTTGGAGGATTTACTAACTTTTCAGCCGCCATTTTTAGTATTACTCTGCCACCGTGTGAGTGACCAATCATAATCGGATTTTCAATATCCAAAGCCTTCATAAAGCTTAAAACAAAATTGCAGTAATCATCAATATTCCAAGCACTTTCCATAGTTTCGCTTTGTCCGCAACCGGGGAAATTCGGAGCTATGACTCTGAAATTGTCGCAAAAGGAGTCGATAATTCTTTCATAAAATTTATAAGAAGAACCCCAACCGTGAAGCAAAAGGATAGCTTTACCGCTTCCTTTTTCAGTATATTCAATATTAAGTCCATCAATGTTTACAAACATAAAAAAGCACCTATTTTAGTTCAATTATTGCGGCTAAATTACCACGTTTTCCGTTTGTTGCTCTGTGAGAGTGAAGATACTCGGCATTACAGCAGGTGCAAATATCCGATTCATCAATATTTTGCGGTAATATACCTGCCTTCAGTAAAATTTGTTTATTGGCATTTACGAGGTTTAGCATATATTTGCTGTTTTCTTTTTTAGTAAAGATAGTTTCCAAATCTAAAAACTCAAGCTTTTCAAATTCTGAAAACACAGGGTCATCAACCTCATAACAGCACTCTTTAATGCAAGGACCGATACCGACAATTATATTTTTGGGGTCACAACCGTATTCACTACACATTTTTTCAACAGTTACTTTACCGATTTGTTTCACAGTACCACGCCAGCCTGCGTGTGAAGTGGCGACAACACGTTTTACAGGGTCGCAAAACAAAAGTGGAGTGCAGTCAGCATATTGTGTGACAAGAGCTACTTTTCTTTGGTTAGTGATAAGTCCGTCAACATCAGAAAAGGAGTCTTTAAAAATACCTTTTCCGCAATCAGTCTTTGTAACACAAATCACGTTGTTGGTGTGTGTCTGTGCGCTTAAAACCAAATTATCGGGATTGATGTTTTCGGCGGAGCAGATAATCTCATAGTTTTGGAGCACGTTTTCTCTCGGCTCACCACGGTTAAAGCTCAGGTTCATACTTGAGCAACAGCCGAGACTTACTCCTCCCATACGGGTTGAAAAAAGATGATTTACTATTCCTGTTTTTTCAATTTTCGGGAATTTGATATATTCTAAATTTCCTTTTTTAATTAAGGCTAAATTAGAGGTTTTGAGCATAAATTTGTGTCTCCGAAATGATTTTATTGAAGAGGTCATCGCTGTTTTTCTCGAGCTTCTTTACATAGTCTTTGCCAAAGTCATCCTCTAAAACAGCCAAGGCTTTATCCATTAAAGGCGGTCTTTCATCTACAGAGTGTGAATCAGTTGCGATATATGTTACCATATCTTCTTTTATGAGTTTCTTGATTTTTTTGTAGAGAGAATTTTCGAGCACAGAGGCTGCGTTTATTTGTAAAGGGATATTTTCCTTTTTGACAAACCTCAAAAGCTTGTTTATATTTTTGCAGTCAAAATATCGTTCAATATGGGCTAAAATGGGATTAAGCTTTCTTTCGTGGATGATTTTCTTTAAATCTTCGATTAAAAGTTTATCTAAATGATTTGGATTTATTTCTAACAACAGGTAGCTTGACCCTTCAAAACAAAATTCTGTCAGGGAGTCAGAATCACCCATACCGCTAAAATGCAAAAGCTCCGAGCCCAAATAAATCTCGGGCAGGGAATTAAATTTTATATTATCATTTAGTACGTTTAGGGACTCAAATACCGAAGCCGTAAATTCTTCAAAATTGTGGATTTGAGGATAAAAATGCGGTGTAGCGAAAACTTTATCTATTCCTTGTTTTTTCATTAAACGAAGCAGCTCAAGACTTTCCTCAACACTGCGTGAACCATCATCCAGACAGGGAAGAATATGGCTATGAATATCTACCATTTGAAAACCTTCTTTATAACCATTATATAGCAATTTAGTGTGACAAAAATGCCACACTAAAGATTTTAATATCTGGAGTAATAATAATACTTGTTCTTTTTACCGTAAGCACCGTACTTGGACTTATAGTATTTGTTCTTGCCGTTGTCAATTCCGTTGATTATTGTACCTAAAATTCTGATATCAAGCGCTTTGATAGATTCTGCGGTTGTTTTGAAGGCCTTGTAGGTTGTATGCTTTGCTTTTGCGATAATTACAACGCCATCAGTTTGTTGAGCAATAACAAGTGTATCGGAAACAAGGTTAACAGGAGGAGTATCGATTATTACATATTCATATTTTTCCTTGACTTTTTTAAGTAATTCGGAAAATTCCGAAGAACTGAAAAGCTCGGAAGGATTAGCCACAGTAGAGCCTGAAGTCAAAATATCTAAATATGAGTTATAGGGTTTAATTATGTCTTCGAATTTTGCTGAACCTGTCAAAATATCCATACAACCCAAATCATTTTCCATTTTGAGTTTCTTATGAATTGATGAACGACGGCTATCGGCATCTATCAAAAGAATTTTCTTGTTTAAGTGAGAAAATGTAATAGCTAAATTTATAGCAGTTGTAGATTTACCATCAGCCGCAAAGGGACTTGTTACAACAAAGCAGTTGCCGTTTATGGCGCTAAGGTCAGCTAATAGGCGAACACGAATACTTTTATAAGCTTCTACAATAGTAAAAGGAGTTTTTATTTGAGCTTGTTCCTCACCTGTAACAAGGGGGATTGCTTTACGACTTTTTGCTTTTCCTTTATTTAACATTTGTTTTTCCTCGTTTACCGTAATAAGTATAATAGCTTTGCGATTTTGCCTGTGCGAAGTCGGGAATACAACCGAGCACGGGTAAATCAAATCTTTCTCTAAAGTCATCATCGTTTTGGATGATTGTGTTAGAAGAATAAATAATCAATATGATAAGATAAGTTACAACTGTAGCAACAAATGAAAAGGTAGCCATAGTAGAAAGGGTGCTGGGATAGGTTTTAACGGCGTTTCCGTCAAGGTTAGGTGAGCCGAATTTAAGTTCTTCGGCAAAGTAGGTGTTAGCATAGTTGGGTAGGATTTTAAAAAATTCATTTAAAACCACAACAGCCTTTTCCTTATCAGTTGATGTATAGGAAACCCTCAAGTGCATAGAGTTATCAGCGGGGTCGGGGAAAGAAAAACCGCCTTTTAATGATTTATAATTTTCTGCTTCATAGCCTAAATTAACAGCTAACTGCTTATAAATTTCTTGCTCCGAGCTTAAAAAGCTCATCATATAGGTTACAAGGTTTTTTGAAGTAGTAAGGTCGCTGTTGTTAACGGTATTGTTTTTTAATAATTCATCGGTATCAATTTGTTGTCCGATACCACCGTTGTTCAGGTAGATAGTACCGCTTGCGGTGTAAAGAGGTGTTACCACAAATTTGCAATAAGAAAAAGCGGCAACAGCAGCAATTACTGCAACTAAAATCAATAAAAATATATGCTTTAAGGCTAAACGCAACAATGTAAATAAACTAAGATTACGCAATTTTTTTCCTCATTTCAAAATATAATCAACATACGAAAGTATGATAACACATTTTGCCGATAATAGCAAGTGTATTTTAAATAATTTTAATAATTTTATTATAGGATTTGTATATTTCATCAAATTCCTTGTAGGAATGTCTGTAAACTTCGATTATCATACTACCGTTATACGAATTTTTCTTTAATATCTCGAAAAAGCCTTCAAAATCGAAATTTCCGCATTTTGGTAAGAGACAGTCGCCGGCTAATGAGTGGTCACTTATATGAAAATGCTTTGTGTAAGGCAGAAATTCCTGCACCAAAGATATGGGTTCTAAACCGCAACGGACAGCCTGTTTTATATCAAGACAAAATTCGGCATCATCTTTTAAAATATCAACCATAGAACGCATAAATTCAATATCTCCGGAACGGAAGTTTCGGACATTTTCCTGAAGAACGGTTACACCATTTACAAGTGTGGCATTTTTAAGAGTCATATATCTTTCACAGTATTCCTCATCACTCAAAATTCCGTTTGGCTTGCCACCGTGCATAATGATAAACTTTGCACCGAGCTTTTGTGCGATTTCAGAATATCTGCGGTATTGTTCAACTGATTCTCTGAATCTTCTTTCATAAGCCGAGAAAATCATAAAGGACTCGGCAAGCGACATAGTCGGATGAATAGAGGTGATTTCAATTCCGTATTTTTCCTTAATGTCGAGCAAAATATCTATAAAGCTATCCTTAAGCTCTGTTTCACAGTTGAAAAATATTTCGGCAGTTTTGATACCGGCTTTTCCGATTTCCTCGAGTGCTAATTCGGTCTCGAGCGGATAAAAGCAGGCAGAGGATACGCCAATTTTCATAAATTTTCCTCCTTTGGTGTGACATACACCGTTTTATTGGTAGTGTAAATCACCATTCCGGGTTTTGCACCCGAAGGCTTTTTTACATATTTAATCGGAGTGTAATCGACAGCTACCTTTTCACCGTTTTGCGCTTTTGAATTAAGCGCTGCAAGTGTTGCCGCTTTTATTATGGTTTCATCGCTTAATTCTTCTCCTTTGCATAGGACTACAACGTGTGAGCCGGGAATGTTTTTTGTATGAAACCACATATCACCTTTAGAGGCCAATCTTGTGGTTAGATAGTCGTTTTGAAGGTTGTTTTTACCAATTAAAATGCAGTAGCCTTCGCTTGAAATTTCTTCTTTAAATTCGTGAGATTTGACTTTAATAGTCTTTTTAGATGGGCTTTTCTTTATATAACCCGCATCGCAAAGCTCATTTCTTATTTCATCTATTTCAGCAAGTGTATTGCTTCTATTTATGGCATCTAAAACCGATTCGAAATAAACAAGCTCCTCTTGGTCTTTTTGTGTCAGCACCTTGAGTGTTTGCTCTGCGGTATAGGATTTTTTATAGTCCTTAAAATATTTATCTGCGTTTTTTGATGGAGAAAGTGCAGGATTTAAAGGAATTTTAACGGTTTTCAAATCGGGGTCATAGTAGTTGTCAACCTCGGCAAAGGTGTCCCCGTTTTGAAGAGCAAAAAGATTTGCTTTTAAAAGCTCACCGTAAATTCTGAATTTTTCTCTGTCCTTGCATTTTTCGAGCTCTAAAAGTCGTGCTGCTAATTTCTTTTCTGTTCTAAGCGTTGCATTGTTTATAAACTTTATTATATCGTGCGCTGCCGATTTGATTCTGGCAGACAACTCTTTTTTGGAGTAAAATTCATCGAGCAAGGAGCTGAAGGTGTCGAAAACTTTATTTTCATAATCGCTGCCATATTGTGTTATGTTTGTAAAGGTAAAATCAAGGAGAGATTTGTCGGGATTTAAAATTAAAACAGGTTTGTTATTTTTTGTCAAATCCGCCATTACACTTTCGTATGCTAAAGTAATGTCCTGTTTTTCGGCTAAAAGCTCAATCTCACGGCAAATAAGCGGAGAAAAGCCTGCAACACGTTTTAAAAGTCCGGCTGATACGGGAAGTGACAAATCATTTAAAATATCATCATTTTTTGTGGATAGTGGATTTAATTTATCCTGTGATTTTGGGTATTCGTAAGCAGCGCCCGGTAAAATAAGTCTGTCACAGGTTTCAACATCACTATGCCTTATGGCATCAATTATTTTTCCGTCCTTCACAAGAATTAAATTTGTTTTATTTCCGATAAGCTCGCAAACAAGGGAAAGGGTTATGAGGTCGCCCATTTCATTGCCGGCAGAGAACTTTAGCTCTACTATTCGTTCAAGAGAGGGCTGTATTATTTCTACAAGGCGTGCCGAGGAAAGATACTTCCTCAACAGCATACAAAAATTAGGCGGTGTTTGGGGATTTTCGTATCGATTTTCGGTAAAATGAAGTCGAGCCGAACCGGGCTTTATATTGATATAAAGCCTCTTGACAAACCCTTTTTTTCGTATGACAAAAACCAACTCATCACGTGAAGGTTGGTATATTTTGTCGATATGACAATCGACAGCAATATTCAGTTCTTGTGTCAGTTTGTGTAAAAAAGCACCGTCAAAAGCCATTATTTTTCCTCGTTTGAAGTTAAAAATTCGCTTATAGCATCGCTCAATGTTTTGAAATAAAGATACTTTTCATTTTCATTTGTGTTTTTCAAATCATTAGCACATTTTAAAGTGCGGTTATACTGTTTTTCAATATACATTTTGCCGGTCGGTGTTTTGGTGTCAAGCTCGCCTATAAAATAGCGGTAAGCAGGTAAAACCGAGGCTTTATTTTCAAATTTTACAAGCATTATTGAATAAAGCTTGTCATTTTCAAAAACGGGTATTTCTTTTTTTATACAAAATCCGTTTAAATAAAGATATTTCCGTAAAATTTCGGGTGAGGTGGTGGGTTGAAAAATGAGGGTTAGCTCTTTCGATTTTACAAGAGCCTCGGCATTTTTTAATATATTGACAATAACCTCTGCTCCCATACCGGCGATAACTGCGGTATCGATGTCAGCTTGGGTTATACCTGAAAGCCCATCCTGCAGTCTGAATACAATATTGGAAGCACCTAATTTTTCAGCATTGGTTTTAGCTTTATTTAATGGTTTTTCCCTGATGTCTGTGGCGATAACATAAGGCGATTTTCCCGATTTCACAAGCTCAATGCTTAAATAACCGTGGTCGCACCCTACATCACAAACCCTTGCACCGTTTGGTACAAGGGAAGCGATAGTTTTAAGTCTTTTACTTAAAGTAGGCATTATTTGTTCTCGAAATAGCGGTTTAGCTTTTCAACTAAAGTATCACAGTCAGTACCGTGTACCTGGCAAGCCTGTTCAATAGTCTCGCCTCGAGAAGCGGGGCAACCGAGACAGTGCATACCAATTTCGAAGAAATATTCTGCACAGCCTGTATCAATATCGAGTACATCGCCAATAAGCATATCTTTTGTGATTTTCATAGTTCTTTAATCTCCATTCAGTTAGAATAATTTTGTTTTATTACTTAAATCCTTACGGTTGTGGTTATAAAGCTTGCGGTTGTCCATTGCCCAAATTCTGTTTGAGAAATCATCGGGCTCGGTTAACTCTAAAGCTTCCTTCATTTCGTAAATTCTGGAGTCCATCAGGTCGAGCTCGCTGAGTAGCTCTGCCTCAATGAACATCGGTCGCACACAAGCACCAAACTCGGGCTCGCCGTGGTGAGAAAGCACCATATGCTCAAGCAACATTGCAGTTTTTTGGGAAATCCCCAATTTTTCGGCGTATTTGTTTATAACCATAGCGCCCATAGCCAAGTGACCGAGAAGGTTACCCTCGGTGCTGTAGCCTGTGGCAATACCCGAATCGGCAACCGAAAATTCCGAGAGCTTTGCAATATCGTGTAAAATAGCGCCCGAGATTAAAAGCTCTTCATCAACAAAGGGATAAACTCTGCTGACACCTTGTGCCAGTCGAACGATTGAAAGGGTATGGAGCAAAAGACCGCCTCTTATTGCGTGGTGAAGCTTGAAGGCAGCAGGCCAATAAAGAAGTGCTAAACGATTGTCCTTTAAAATTTCTGTAACAATGGCTTTAAGTTCAGTGTCCTTAAAGCTTTCGGCAATATTTAAAAGCTCGGTGTACATTTCCTCGCCCGAGTAATCGGCAGTTTTCACGAAGTCGGAAATCTCGACACCGTCATCGGAATTTACCGCTCTTATTCTTTCAATTTTAAGCTGGTCGGCACCGTTATATTGTGAGATGACACCACGAATTTTGACAAGCTGATTTACGGTGTATTCCCCGTGAAGCTCGGGTGTGTAGCGCCAAAGCTTTGCATTTATTTCGCCCGTTTTGTCACCGAGCATCATATCGAGATAGCTGTCTCCTTTAGAAGAAGTTTTTTGCTCGAGAGTTTTAATAACACAAAAGCCATCTACGAGACCCTTGTTGTCAATTGGTGTAAAGTCCATAACCTCATTCCTTTCGATGAAATTATACTATAAATATATATTTAATTCAAGTATTTTATATATAAGCCGAAGAACAAAATATTGGAAAGCAGTTTTTGCTTGACTGATACTAAAGTTTAGGCTAAAATGATGTTGTAGAAGGAGTATGATGTATGAGCGTTTGCTATATTTTTGCAGCGGCAAAGGGTATGCCTCAAAATTTTCAAAAAGAAAACGGCGACCTTGTAATAGCCGCCGATGCAGGTTTTAAAAATCTCGAAAAATTTAATATTACTCCGGATTTAACTATTGGTGATTTTGATTCCTTAGAGTTTCTGCCACAAGGGACAGAAGCCTTACGTTTTCCTGTTAAAAAGGACGACACCGACACAATGCTCGCAGTAAAGCACGGACTTGAAAAGGGTTATAAAACCTTTGTGATTTATGGCGGAGCAGGAGAAAGAACCGACCATTTTTTAGCCAATTTGCAGACACTTAACTTTATAGCTCAAAATGGTGGCGTAGGTTTTTTAAAGTGTGAAGATTGTGCCTGTTTGTCTTTTGCCTCAAAAAAAGCTGTTTTCGATGAAAGCTTGAGTGGAAACATTTCGGTTTTTGCTACAAGCAAAGAGTGTCAAAATGTTACAATAAAGGGACTTTTGTATGAAACCGAAAACGCCACATTAACTCCCGATTTTCCTCTTGGAGTGAGTAATAAATTTGTAGGAAAAAAAGCCGAAATATCTGTGCAAAGCGGGGTTTTGACCCTTCTTTTCGGCGGCGAGCTTTCAGATGTCACCATTGTCTAAAGAATATACACTTTTTTGAATACTATCTCAATATCAAAGCGGTTTTCCGTGGCTTTAAGCGGGATACCGCTTTTTGTTATGTAAAGGGTGGCATCGTATTTGGAATTTGAAGCTTTAATATAATAATTACTATCTTTTTCTATGACACTTTTTTCTATTGTGAGCTCGGAAAAAAGGATGTATAAAAAATCAAAATTCAAATTATGTGGCAGGCTTGAAACGGGGGAGGTGTATTCGACATTTTGATAAAAAGCTGTCATATTGTTTCCGCAAAAAGTCATTTTGAAATTTTTGTCCTCGGCGGAGGTGATATTCATTATTCCGTTTTTATCGATTACAACATCAAAAAGCTGTGTTTCAGAATTTTGCTTTATTTCTGCTGTAAAGGAAAGACCGGTATTGACTAATTTTACTTCTGTTGTCTTTTTTTCACAACCGCAAAGCGTGAACAAAAATATGAAAGTTAAACAAAATAATTTTTTCAAAATAATTTTCCTTTTGGAAAGAAAAATTAAAGCTCATCTATAATATCGCTTGCAATAACTGCGTGCTTTGAACGTTTTAAAACTGCCTTGTCGCCGGCAACGGAATGATTGTAAACACCGGCTTTTGCTGAAAATTCGGGTGAATAGCCTTGAGCCAAAAGTGAGACAATGACTCCCGCCAAAACATCACCGCTTCCGGCAGTTGCCATACCACTGTTGCCAAGAGTGTTTATAAAAATTTCACCATTTTTAGCAGCGACTATAGTATTAGCGCCTTTAAGTACCAATGTAACGCCATATTGCTCGGCAAACTGTCGGGCTGTTTCTATTCGGTTATTTTCAATTTCACCCACAGTTTTGTTTGTCAGTCGTGCCATTTCTTTGGGGTGAGGAGTTAAAATTATCGGAGCTTTACTTTCCTTTAACAATTCTATGCGTTTTGACAATAAATTTATTCCGTCAGCATCAATAACCAGTGGGATTTTTGCATTTTTTATAATATTTTCGAGTAATTTTTCGGTTGAATCAGATATGCCTACACCGCAACCGAAAAGTATAGCATCAGCCTCTTTTTGCAGAGCTTTTATATCAACGCTTTCAAAGTTAAGCTGACCGTTTTCGGTCTCACAGGTAGGAATACAAACCGCTTCGGGCAAAAAGCCTGTAAGGTTAGGATAAATACTTTTTCCTATAACCGATTTTACAATACCGACACCGCTTCTCATAGCCGCCTTTGCAGAAAGCATTGCGGCACCCGCCATACCATAAGAACCGTTTATTAAAAGAGCGGTACCGTATGTACCCTTGTGGGAATTTTTATTTCTCTTTTTAAAGATGGGCTTTTCAATCGTTTTAAATGAATAGTCGGTTGCTTTAACACCTATGTCTGCGACAACAGTTTCACCGCAATAATTATTTCCCTCAGGCAGCAGGAAGCAAGGCTTCAAGGCGATAAAGGTTATTGTTAAATCTGATTTTACTGCAAGTCCCATAACAGCGCCTGTGTCGCTGTTAATACCACTCGGCACATCAACAGAAATTTTAAAGGCGTTGTGGTTGTTAATTTTGGCAATAAGCTCCTTCAAATTTCCCTCTACATTACGTGAAAGACCGATGCCGAAAATGGCATCAATTATTATGTCAAAATTGTCGTTTAGTGAAAATGAATCACAAAATTTCACAGGAGGTAAATTGTCAAAATAATACCTTGCGTTTTCAGTTTTTGGCTCGCCTAAAGGGGTGAATACAGTGACATCTGCGCCAAATTCAAAAAGAATAGTTGCAATTACAAAACCGTCTCCGCCGTTGTTTCCGGCACCGCAAAATATTGCAACTTTTTTATTTATTATGTTGCATTTTTGGTTTATAATTTTAAAGGCACAACTGCCTGCTTTCATCATTAACTCTCTAAAAGAAAAAGTGCCGCTTTTTACGGCATTTTCCTCCGATTTTCTAATCAAATCAGTAGTTAAAACATCCATAAAAACGACACTTCCCAATTTTTATTTAAAAGCACTGTTGGAGATGAATTTGGGTACGCTTTTTGCGATGATACCCTTCATTTTGTCATTGGGAGACATAATCAAATAATCGGCTCCGCCATTTTCCTTATCGATTACCAATAAATAAGCGTTAGGGTCTTGTTCATTACAAGCGATAGTCACGCTTTTTTTATCAACATTTGAAAGCAAAGCAGGGTTGTACTTTTCAATTCTTGAGGTTTTTGAGAGATTAAGCGATAAGTATCTTTTACGTGAGCTTTTATTGATGATTTTGTCGATGTCTAAAACACCGTTGGTTACGATGTATTCGTATTCAACATTAAATCTGACAGACAGCTTGAAGACACCGTAGCCGATACCCAGCAATGCAATCGGGAAAAGGCTCCCTAAAATACCTGTTAAAAATAAAAATGCAATAATGATTATTGCCAAAAACCAAATTCCGGTAACAGCTAAAAGCTGTAACGGGGTCTTTTTGATGGGAATAATTTGTTCAAAAAAAGTATCCATATACTATCTCCTATGTTGCAAGAATATAATTATTTAAAAACATTATACTACAAAACCGTTACTACTTGCAATAGAAAAATTTTTGTTGTATAATAAATTAACATTGATTTAATAAATAGGGGTGCAAATAATGAGAATTAAGGCGGATTATGAAATTGAAAATAGTTCAGGACAATGTATCATTAAATATAAAGGCACACCGACAAAAGCACAGCTTGCTTCCATTGTTTCATCCGATATTACAGTTTTTCTGTGGAATAAATTAAAAGAGAATAATATGTCAAAAACGGAAATGTTAGATGCACTTATAAGTGAGTTTGATGTTTCAACTGTTTTAGCACTCGGTAATATTGATATTTTTGTGAGGGTATTGAAAGAAAATGGCATCATCGAAGAATAATAAAAAAGAAAATAATTTAGTGACTCTTAAATGGGTGATAAAAGTTTCCAAAAGATATATTCCAGGCGTTGTTTTGCAGACAATAATTTCGGTTTTGACTGCGGCTGCATCAATATATTTGGCGCTTGTTTCAAAGGATGTTATCGATATTGCGACCAAAAGTAAAGATGGAAGCCTTAAAACGTCGGCAATAATTTTATTCAGCCTAGTTATTTTTCAAATATTTGGAAGTATTGCTCATTCATATCTTTCGACATATTTGAGAACCAAAACAAAAATGAATTTCAGAAACCGTTTGTTTAAGGTTATAAACCGAAGAAAGTATTCGGGAATTTCTAATTACCATTCGGGAGATTTTGTTAATAGACTTTCCTCCGATGTAGAGACGGTTGATGCGGCATTTGAAAGTATTGTTCCTCATATTGCATCAATGCTTACAAAAATCATAGGCGGTATATGGGCGATTATTGTCTTGGAACCTAAAATTGCGATACTTATCTTATCCTTTGGGCTGTTTATACCCGCTTTTGGAAGAATAATAAGTAAACGCTTTAAAAAGGTGTATAAATCATGTCAAGAATCAGAGGGACATATCCGTTCCTTTATGCAGGAGTGCTTTGAAAATTTAGTTGTTGTCAAGGTTTTTTCGGGTGAAAAATCCTTCTCTAAAAAGCTTGATTCTTATATGCAGAACAACTATAAGCTTGTAATGAAACGGACAACCCTTCACATTATTTCGCACACTCTTTTGCAGGCGATTTTTACATTGGGATATTATGTTGTGCTTTTGTGGGGAGCTTCTTCAATTTCAGGAGGTGCTATTACATACGGTACGTTGATGGCCTTCTTACAACTTTTCAATCAGCTGCGAGCACCCCTGCAGGGTGTTTCGGGGATTATGCCACAGTATTATTCAATGCTAGCTTCCGCCGAGCGACTTATGGAAATTGAAAACGGTGACTATGACTTAAAGGAAAATAAGAAAAAAACCGATGAATTAAAGGCAAAGTTCAAAAGCATTGAATTTTCGGGTGTTGATTTTTCATATGGTGATGAAGATATACTTAAAAATTGTACATTTGATGCTCAAAGGGGCAAGATTACTGCTATTACCGGTGAATCGGGAAGCGGAAAGAGTACAGTTTTAAAGCTTTTGCTTGGCCTTTACGAGCCACAAAACGGAAAAATCACAATAAACAATTCTGTACCGCTTGATACTTCAATTAGATGTATATTTACTTATGTTCCGCAAGGGAATTTGGTTTTATCCGGAACCATCAGAGAAAACATAACCCTTTGCGATGACACAATATCAGAGAATAAAATTATAAAGGCCTGTAAGGCGGCATGTATTTACGATATAATTGAAGACCTGCCTGAAGGGCTCGATACTGTCCTTACAGAACGTGGCGGCGGACTTTCCGAGGGACAACTTCAGCGTATTTCTATCGCTCGAGCACTTCTTACAGATGCACCTGTGATTTTGCTTGATGAAGCTACTTCTGCTTTGGATGAGCAGACCGAAACAGCGCTACTTGAAAATATAAAGGCTATGAGTGATAAAACAATACTCTTTGTAACACACAGAAATACAAGCTTAAAGGCTTGTGATAAAATAATCCACGTGGAAAATAAGGTTTTTGTAACAATTAAAGAATAGCTTGAAGGCGCATAAAAAAGACCAAGTCATTGACTTGGTCTTTTTGTTTGTATTTTATTTTACTCTTTTGAGGACAATAGCAGTTCTGCTGGGTAAGTAGCATTTAAAGCCTATCCAACCGACAGGTGTTGTAAAGGTTTCGTATTTGGTTTCAGTGTCAACACGTGAAAAACCGCCAAACTTTCCATCATCTGATGACAAAGCGATTTTATAAACACCTTCTTTATTTACGGGGACAAAATATCCATCAAAGGATTTTGTCGGATGGAAATTAAAGATAAATACAGTATCCTCTTTAGTATATATGAGTATTTTGTCATCCTGATGAAGCCATTTGTTTTCTGCCTTCAAATTGAGCAGGTTGTCATTTTTAAGAAGCTTTATCATAGCTTTATCAAAATTGTTCAGCTCCTCATAGCGAAGGTCTTTATTATCAACCAAGCTCCATTGTCTGCGACAGTAGTGATAGCTCCAACCATTGCCTTCACGTGGAAAATCTATCCACTCGGGATGACCAAATTCATTTCCCATAAAGTTAAGATAGCCTTCACCCGCTAAAGAGGCGGTAATAAGGCGAATCATCTTGTGAAGTGCAATACCTCTGTCCACCACGAGATTGCCACCGAATTTGTTCATACCGCTATACATTTCTGCATCACAAAGGCGGAACATTATTGTCTTATCTCCTACAAGCGCCTGGTCGTGAGACTCGCAGTATCCGATATTTTTTTCTCCCGGTCGGCGAGAGTTAAGCTCGTACCAGAGCTTGCCGATATCCCAATTTTCATCAGTCGATTCTTTAATGGTTTTTATCCACAAATCAGGCACACCCATTGACAAACGGTAGTCAAATCCAATTCCGCCGGCACTTATCGGAATACACATTCCCGGCATACCCGACATATCCTCGGCTATTGTAATTGCATTTGAGTTTATTTCGTGAATAAGCTCGTTTGCTAACTGTAAATATGTCACCGCATCGGTGTCGGTGTTCATTGAAAAATACATATCATAATTAGTAAAAGCGCTTCCAAGACCGTGGTCGTGGTAAAGCATAGAGGTTACACCATCAAAACGGAATCCATCAAAGTGAAAAACCTCCATCCAATATTTAAGGTTTGAAAGCAAGAAGTGCAAGACTTCATTTTTAGAGTAATTAAAAAGCTTTGTTCCCCAAGCGCTGTGGTTGCCCTTTTCACCCTCGTGAAAGAACTGGTAAACCGTTCCATCAAACTCGTTTAATCCTTCGTTTGTGTTTTTTACAGCGTGAGAGTGTACAACATCGAGTAAAACGGTAATACCCATTTGGTGTGCGGTATTTATAAGCTCCTTCAAATCACGACTGTCACCGTAGCGGGAGGAGGCAGCAAAAAAGTTTGAGACCTGATATCCAAATGAACCGTAATACGGGTGCTCCATAATCGCCATTATTTGTATGGTGTTGTAGCCGAGTTTTTTGATTCTTGGCAGAATATTTTCGGTAAACTCCTTGTATGTTCCGACCGAGCCCTTCTCCTGTGCCATACCGATATGGCACTCATAAATAAAAGGAGTTTTTTCGGGGATAAAACCATCATCGGTCCAAGGAAATTTTTCATAGGTATCTTCAATTTCAGCACACCACAAATAAGTTGTCGGGTCTTGGACTACACGTGTGGCATATAAAGGAATGCGGCGAAGCAGTCTTCCTGAATTTATAACAATAGCCTGAACTTTATCACCGATGCCCAGTGCGTTTTTACCCTTTAGCTCAATCTCAAAGATACCGTTTTCAAGCCTTGTCATAGGGTGACTTTTCACATCCCAGTTATTAAAGTCACCTGTCAGGTACATTTCCTCAGCTGCTGGTGCCCACTCTCTGTAAACCCAACCGCTTTTTGTTCGGTGAAAACCAAAATATTTATAACCGTTAGCAAAACTTTTTATTTTTTTTGAGCTTCCTAAAAGCTCTTTTCTTTTAGCATAAAAAAGTTCTTTTCTCAAATTTATATCTTTTTCATAAGGCTTTAAATAAGGGTCGATTTCTAAAATTGTGTTTTTGTTTTGCGCACTCATTTTAATCACTCTTTTCATAGCTAATCGGTACAAAATTATTATAACATAGAAATTATATAAATATCAACAAAAATTATATGTTGTTCAGTGTCGAAAAAGGTGAAAATAGAATTTTAAAAAAAGCACCCGATTTTTGCTTGAAATCGTGGTGCTTTATCATAATTGGTAATTATTTGCTATACTTTTCGACAAATTCAATTATCGGTGTGTTGTCCTCGAGTCCGTGTGGATGATGACCGCAGTTTTCCTTACCGATGGTGACAATAATTCCCTCATTTTCACAATAATATTTTTCGAGAATTGCACCGTTTTCTTCGTATGGCACAACATCATCAGACATACCGTAAACCAATATAATCGGGATATTGTTTTGGAGTAGCAGATTCATCTTATCGATAGGATGCTCTCTGTAACAAATAAGCTTTGGAAGCTCGATTTTGGTAGCCTCTAAAAACTCGGGGAACATATCATCACCGGCTGCGCCTAACCCGGCAGGGCAGGAAAGCAGGTTCATTACAGGTGCATCTAAATAAAGTGCCGAAACATATTCGGGATATTTTGCGGTGAATTTAGTGCCGATAAGACCGCCACAGCTCATACCTACAGGAACACATTTATTATGTAATCCGTATTCCTGCGACAAATAGTCAGCAAAGCGTTTTTTGAGGTCGAGGTCTTCATCAAGACACCAACGTGTAACGTTTTTTATGTATGCAAGATGCCAACCCCTTTTAAGCATTTCTATTTCAAAGCTTGGAAAAGCATCAAAATATTCGGTTTTGAATAACCAGTTTTTCTTTTCATTCGGATTTTGAGGAAAAACGAGAATTGCCTCTCTTCCTTCAAAGAGAAAATCAATTCGCTTAAAACTGTTCCATAATGATTCGGTCATAAGTAATCCACCTTTCGTTTCTATTTATTATACTTTTTATGGGATAAAAAAGCAAGGGAGAGGTTGGGAGGATAAAGAAATCACCCGACTCCATTTGGAATCAGGTTATTTTTTTATGATTGGTAATTATTAGGTGCCGACATTAACTTATAAAAGAAATGTATCTTTTACCAATATGAATCAATGTACCAACATTGCCTTCTATCATCATTTTATACTGTTCATCATCTTTAATAGCTAATTCTATTCTTTCGTTATTTTGTTTTTCAAAAATAACAAAATTAAACCTTTCTATCGAGCCAACAGGTGAATAAATTTTCTTTGAAACAATTTTAGCTTTTACAGTTTCTTCTTTTCCATTTTCATTTTCACCAAATACTTCTTTTGTTGTTTGAGCAGATTTATTTAACATAGGAACAACAATAAAAATAGAAACAATAGCAAGAATTATTAGAAAACTTATAGTCATTGGTCCTTTTATATCATCCATAATCTAAACTCCTTTAATTCCAAATATTACCATCATACTTTTGAAAACAAGGTGCGCAATATTCTTCAGTACCTTGTCCTATAACTGCATCTGCACCACAGTAATCACATTTGCCATCTTCACCACTAATTATAGAAGTGATGCCCGAACCAATATCATCTGAACACATACTTAAGCATAGGCATAATGCAATGAATAATAGAGCAACAATAACGAGCTTAGCATTTTTATTCATAATAAAACTCCCTTGATTATGTGTTACAAGTTATAACATATATTTATAACATTTGTCAAGGCATAATATTGGTGAGGTGATTTTTATGAAAGAAAAATTAGTCATCAATAAAAAATCTTTAAAAGGCGAAGATGGATATAAAACTTTTTCTATCAGAATCAAGGATGAAACTGTTGTAAATCTTGACAAATTGGCAAAAGAAACAAACCGTTCAAGAAATGAGCTTATAAATATATTGCTTGATTATGCAATAGAGAATAGTGAAGTGAAATAAAATTAGCACCTGAAACCAAGTTTGGAATCAGGTGCTGTTTTTGTTTCGGTTGTTCGAATTAACCTTGACGGAGGTTTTGGTGGAATCGATTGATTATCTTCTTATTAAAAATTCTTTTCAATATCAATTCCGACAGGTGATTGGCTTGTGGCAATCGCTAAAAGCCCGCCTGAGTGTGATATATTGAAATGGAAATCGGGTAAGTTTTTAAAAAAGGGTTTACCATGCTCGTTTCTTTCAATTACGAGTGAGCTTATATCAATAAAGTGCAATATAAAAAAGAATTTGTCTTAAAGGTTATCTGTCTTGTTGGCATGTTCTGTTAAAAACATGCATCATTATTATATTTTTTGCCGAGTTGTCGTAATATATCGATAGCAGGAGCAGGAATTCTTCCTAAAGGATCGGGACCTACATTCAGGAGAAGATTTGCACCGTAATCGTTGCATTTGTGCAGAATATTCAAGACTGCATCTGCTGATTTCCAGTCGTTGTCGAATGTCTTGTATCCCCAAGTTTTGTTAAGGGTAACGGGCGATTCTGTTAATGTATCAGTATAATTCTCAGGGAGTTCATTATCTCCACAGGAAACATAATCTCCCAATTCGTTTCCAATCCTTGTATTTACTAAACAACTGGGCTGATATTTGCGCACCATATCATAAAGCTCTTGTGAGTGCTCTTTGGTCTGTTCAACCTTTGGGGTATCAAACCAAATCAAACACAGTTCCCCATAATTCGTGAGAAGTTCCTTAAGCTGAGGCTTTATCTTTTTCTCAAAACAAATATTGTAATCTTTTTGTTCGTTATTGGGAAAATCCCATGTATTTCCCCAATAGCACGGAACATCCCTTCCTACGTGATATGACATTTTTGTATATCCTCCACCGTGCATTTCATGCCAATCAAGGCATTGGGAATAATACAAACCGAGTTTAAGGTCGTGCTTTTTGCATGCTGCGGCAAGCTCTGCTATAATGTCTCTGCCAAAAGGAGTTCCGTCGACTGAATTATATTGGTCAACATCGGACTTAAAAAGACAAAATCCATCATGGTGCTTACTTGTTACAACAATGTATTCCATACCGGCTTCTTTTGCGAGCTTTACCCAATCTTCAGCATTGAAATAAATAGGATTAAAGATATCGGCAAGTGCTTCATATTCTTTCATATCAATCTGAAAACTATGCATCGCCCATTCTCCAATAGCTTTCATTCTTTGTCCGTGCCATTCACCGCCAAGAATACTATAGAGCCCCCAATGTATCATCAACCCCATTTTTGCTTCCTTGAACCATTTTTTATTTTCTTCAAGTGTAATCATAAACAGACTCCTACTATATTTATATTGACAATTATCTACATTTGTATTAAAGTTTAATTAGTAAAATTTTATAAATATTATAATTTTTACTGCACAAATTGTCAATGTTAGCATTAGATATAATGTTGTCAAAAATCGACTTGGAGGTTGAAATGGAAACGATAGGTCGTATCATTTGTTATGGAACAAGTATTGCACCTGCAAATTTATGGCACTGCACCAAGCATATTGGTATCAATCGGCTATATTATATTCATTCAGGGAGCGGAGGTTACATTCATAACGGAAAAAAGTATCCGTTTTTACCAAACCATCTGTATTACATTTCATATACCGCAAATTTTACACCCTTTTGCGATATAGATGATCCCATCAAGCATACATATATAGATTTCGAGATGATTCCTCCATTTATAACAAAAGAGATTCTATATATTGAGGCAAAGAATGATTTGAAGCTTTTATCGGCTTTGTCCGTTTTTACTTCAGGTGGGGAAATGAGTAATCACAGAGATCTCTCCGCATTACATAACGATCGAGATTTTTTTGAACTTAATAAAATGAGTGTGATATATTTGATCAATCAAATTGCTCAAATCAATAAAGTTAAAAAAATATCAGATGAAGTTATAATAAAATCACTTGAAATAATACATAAGGGTTTGCACGATAAATTAACCGTAAAGGAACTTGCGCATAAATGCTATATGAGCACAGATGGCTTTATACGGCATTTTCAAAGAATTGTCGGAACCACTCCACACGCTTACATTAAGAACATCAGGTTGCGTACCGCACGGTGCTTAAGAGAATCCGGGATGAGTGTTTCTCAAATTGCAAATGAGGTTGGTTATTCCGATGCTTCTTCGCTTTTGCATGCTTTACAAAACGAGGAAATACAATCAAAACAGGGTGAAAAATCAACTGGAAAGGGAGCATAAATTCTAACCCTTTTGAATTTTTGACCTATGTGTTCGAACCTCTACATATTTTATAAAATGAAATATCTCGTTTACACTCGATATGAAATAATCCTTACGGATTATGAAATATTTTTGCTAACGCAAAAATGTGAAATAAAATTCGCATCAAAACATTTGCGAAGCAAATATTTCATACGCGCAGCGTATTTCATAGCGTAGCAATATCACTCGCCAAAAGGCGAATTTCATTGAAAAACCGACTTGTGTGACACAAGTCGCTTTTTCTGGTGGGAGATGGTGGATACGGTGCGCTCTTGATTTTAAAGACGGCTCCGAGCCGTTACCTTTAAAATCTTCGTGCTGCCGACTTCACAGTCCCAAAAGCCTATCGCAGCTTTTGGGCTGCTTCGACTGAACCACCTTCGGCGGTTCTTATCCAACCAACTATTTCTAGCTAAACAAAAAAAGACACCTTCAAGGTGTCTTTTTTGTTTGGTGGGAGATGGTGGATTCGAACCACCGAAGGCGAAGCCAGCAGATTTACAGTCTGTCCCCTTTGGCCACTCGGGAAATCTCCCATATTAAATTTTAGCGAGTACAAGAACTCATATTAAAAATGGAGCTGGTGGACGGACAAAGCCTTTTTTGCAAAAAGTCTTTCGTGCTCGTGGCATAGCCACTTCACACTTCGCAACTAAAAACATCACACTGTGATATTTTTTTAACGTTGCTCACCCTCTCAGGGTTCGAGTCCGTACAAGAACTCATACTAAAAATGGAGCTGGTGGACGGACTCG
>JAZNWW010000086.1:0-52114 GCA_045593535.1 Acutalibacteraceae bacterium | reverse complement strand
CGGTGGGCTCCACTTGTCAGGGGAGCTGTCAACGAAGTTGACTGAGGGGTAGTTTGAGTGGTTTCTTTTCTCTCCCTCCGTCTTTTTGCCTTATGGCAAAAATCCACCTCCCTCATCAGATGGAGGCTGATTGCCGTATATACGGCAGCGGGGCATTTTTGCAAAAGGCAGATTATTCGGTGGACTTTCAGTCCAGCCAGTAACAGCGGCTTATAGCCGCAGAGCAAACTACCGGCTTAGCCGGTAGTCATGCTTAATCTTTTAAGGTTCTTTTACAATATAAGCAAAGTCGGTATATCCGTTGCTGAGTGAGGCGTTAAAGTCCAAAATGCTTGGGGTATATGCAATTACTGTGTCTTGGAACATAAGCGGAATTACCGTGTTACCTTTAAGAATTTTTTCTTGATTGACCGCAGGGTCCTTTGAGACAGTTTCAAGCCCGAATTTGTCAACATATTCTCTCATAAAGGAGGAATCAGCTTTTACAGGGAAAACAGCGAACGGATAGCTGTTGTCTGTTAGTTGCGGCAAAAGCGCTTCGGGGGTAGTGGCTGATTTTATATTGACAAATGCTGACAAATTGCTTTGCCAATGTCCGACAATATCGGTTACGACATTTTTGACTTGGAAATTGTCATAATAGTAGAGTAGCTTGTCGGTGGGGAATTTCCCATCCTCGTATTTTTTCAGTTCAGCCAAATAGAGCTTTTTTGCGATGCTTTTATCGTAAGAGCTTATACCGTTTGAGGTTTTTTCTGCGATAAGAGCATCCGGGAAAATTGAGTCTGCTGCCACATAGCCTTCGGGTAGGCTGTCTGAATAAATTTCACTGCTTACCAGAAGTGAAAAGGCTTTTCGCATATCAGGTGTAAATTCGTTTCCTATTGTCATTACCCAGCAAATGTTTTGAAAGGACTTGGTTTTGAGCCCTTTTGATTTAGCCTCCGAGTTTCTTACAGAATCGATAAAAGCAATATCAATACTTTCTTTTTCGAGTCGCTCAATTATATCGTCTTCTTCATCGTATGTTATAAATACTGCTGCATTTTTAGCTTCAAAATTGCCGATGTATGTGTCGCTTTTATAAAGTCGTATGCCAAAAGGGTCCTTTCTCCAACGGGTCATTTGATAGCTTCCGTTGTAAAGTAAGGTATCAGCCGAAATTCCGTATTTTCCATCGCAGGAATTAAAGAATTTTTCGTTGCAGGGCATAGCAACACTTGTTGTAAGCGTTTCTAAAAAATCATTGTCATCTTCAATCAAAGTTATTCTCAAGGTAGTATCATTTAAAGCTTTAACGCCTAAAGCATCGGTGCTTGCTTGATTATTAAAAATTTTTTCGGCGGATTTTATCGAAAAAAGGCGAGAAACAAAAGGAGCTTTTGTTTTTGGATTGACCGCTCTTTTGAATGCAAATTCAAAGTCATAAGCTGTGATTTTTTCACCGTTGCTCCATTTACTGTCGCCGAGATAAAAGGTGTATTCGAGACCGTTTTGTTCATAAGTCTTTGCTACAGCCGGAGCAATTTCACCGCCCTCATCAATTCGGAGCAAGCCTTCGAATACATTTCGAACAATTATAAGCTCTGCATCGGAAGAAGCTACCTGCGGGTCAAGATTGATAGGTGTATTGGGTAGTTCAAAGTAAATATATGCATCTTCATTTTTACTGCAAGCGGTGGCAGAAAACAGAAGGACCACAGTCAGCAAAAGCGAGATTAACCTGTAAATGTGTTTCATAAAAATATCCCTTTCAAATATTAGGGATATTATATAACAATTTTACTAAAATTTCAACATTTTAAGCGGTTTTTTGATTAGTAAATAAAAATTGCTAAAATTTTAACAAAGTACTTTATTTTTTGAAAGTTATGTGCTATAATATACGAGTATATATGCGCCCCCTCACAAAAAAGGTGGGCACATAGTTACGATTATAAAAAGGAGGATTTGGTTTCATGATTAAAAAAATCAGTAAACTCCCTTTTAAGGGAACAGCTGAACAGGAAAAGAAACTAAAGGAAGTAATTGCAAAACACTGTCACGATAAGAGCTTTTTGATGGCTGTTATGCAGGAAGCACAGGAAATTTACGGTTATCTTCCTATTGAAGTGCAAACCATGATTGCCGAAGGTATGGATGTACCGCTTGAAAAGGTTTACGGTGTAGCTACTTTTTATGCACAGTTTTCTCTTTCCCCAAAGGGCGAGTACAACATTTCAGTTTGCTTAGGTACCGCTTGTTACGTAAAGGGTGCGGGTGACTTGTTCGACAAATTGAGCGATAGACTCGGTATTGGTGCAGATGAGTGCACAGAGGATGGAAAGTTCTCTCTTACTGCTTGCCGTTGTATTGGTGCTTGCGGTTTGGCTCCTGTACTTACAGTAAATGAAGAGGTTTACGGTCGCCTTACTGTTGATGATGTTGATGGTATTTTAGAAAAATACGGTTTTACAAAATAATTTTCCCTGAAAATCCTTCCCGAAAGGTGAAGTTATAATGAAAATCAATACTATTAAAGAATTATTGGATGCACAGGTTATTTGTTGCGAAAAAAACTTGGAGGAACACGTTTATTCAGCTTGCGGCAGTGATATGATGAGCGATGTTTTGGCTTATGTTAAAGACCAGGCTGTTTTGATGACAGGACTTGTCAATTCACAGGTTATTCGTACTGCTGAAATGATGGATATGAAATGTATCGTTTTTGTACGTTCTAAGCTTCCGACTGCCGAAATGATAGAGCTTGCAAAAGACAGCGATATAGTTTTACTTGCAACAGGTAAAAGATTATACGAGGCTTGCGGTATTCTTTACAGCAATGGTCTTGTAGGAAACAGGGCTAAAAATGTCTGATGCGTTGAATTTTCGCTACAATGTTGACGGTGATGATTTTACATCCGCCGGAAAGGCATCGGTAGCTGTTAAAAAGAATTTAAGGCAGTTAGGCATCGGTCCCGAAATTATAAGGCGTGTATCTATCGCTATGTATGAAGGCGAAATCAATATGGTAATTCATGCGGGCGGCGGCGTTGCCGATGTCAACATTACAGAAGACTATATTGAAATTGTACTTTGTGATAAAGGTCCCGGAATAAAGGATGTTGAGCAGGCTATGCAGGAGGGTTTTTCCACTGCTACCGATAACATTCGTTCATTGGGCTTTGGTGCAGGTATGGGTTTGCCGAATATGAAGCGATATACCGATTATATGAAAATTGACTCAGTTGTTGGTGTTGGTACAACAATTACTATGCGTGTCAATATAAATTGATATTTGGCAGGTATGATTTATGAATACATACGAACATTCGGTCTATTTAGACATCGATAAATGTAATGGCTGTACTACTTGTTTGAAGCATTGCCCGACAGAAGCTATAAGAATAAGAGATAATCACGCTGTCATTAACGAAGGACGCTGTATAGATTGCGGTGAGTGTATAAGGGTATGTCCCAATCACGCTAAAAAGGCAAAGTGTAATAACCTTTCCGCTATGGATAAATTCAAGTGGAAAATCGCACTTCCGGCTCCGACTCTTTACGGTCAATTCGATAATTTGGAAGATGTGGATTATGTTCTTGACGGACTTTTGAAATTGGGCTTTGATGACGTTTTTGAGGTATCTGCTGCGGCAGAGCTTGTATCGGTTTATACAAGAGAATATCTCAAAAAGGAAAATATCAAAAAACCGGTTATAAGCTCGGCTTGTCCGGCGATTATCCGACTTATATGCTTGCGTTTCCCATCTTTAAAGGAAAACATTTTGCCTATGCTTCCTCCTATGGAAGTAGCGGCGATGTTAGCCCGAGAAAAAGCCAAAAAAGAACATCCCGAGCTTGGGGACAACGAAATTGGCGTTTGCTTTATTTCACCTTGTCCTGCAAAGGCAAGCTATGTTAAAAACGGTTTTGCCGATTATAAAAGTCAGGTTGATGTTGTAATACCGATTAGTGATATTTACTTCAGTTTGATTTCGGTTATGAAATACGGAGATGATATTTCTTCTCTTTCAAACTCGGGAGTAATCGGTATCGGTTGGGCAACGTCTGGTGGCGAGGCAACAGCTATATTCAATGAAAATTATCTGGCTGCAGATGGTATTGATAATTGTAACAGAGTTTTAGACCAGGTTGAAAACGGAAATATTCCGCCACTTGAGTTTATAGAGCTCAATGCTTGTATCGGCGGATGTGTAGGCGGAGTGCTTACAATCCAAAATCCTTTTATCGCAAAGGCAAGGCTTCAGTCCTTGCGGCGTTATCTGCCGGTTTCCTGCAACTATCCTAAAAAGGATGAAAAGCGTGAGGTGCCGAAGGAATTTATATTTGAGGATTTACCTGTTTACAAGCCGATTTCAAGACTTAGTGACAATATGCTTGAATCAATGCGTATGATGTCCGAAATACAAAAGCTAAAGGAAGAATTGCCGGGTATTGACTGTGGTTCGTGCGGTGCGCCGAATTGTCGTGCTTTTGCACAGGATGTAGTTAAATGCGAGGCAAAGCTTTCCGATTGTCTTATAAAAAAACACAAAGAAGGCGGCGAGTAAAATGACACTCAAAGGTCTTTTGACACTTGATGGTTTTGAGCCTATATGTATTGCTGATGATTCCCGTGAAATAAAGGGCGTTTATATAGGTGATTTACTCAGCTGGGTTATGGGTAAAGCTGAAAGCTCTGATGCGTGGATTACTATTATGTCAAATATAAATATTTTGGCAGTAGCAACGCTTACCGATGTTTCCTGCATCATTTTGGCTGAAGGTGTTACCTTGGAGGATGATGTTGTGGCTACCGCAAAGGAAAAGGAGATAAATATTGTTTCCTCTCCTTTAAGTGCTTATGACATAGCAGTCCAAATATCCAACGTCTTATGAAAAAATATTACTACGATTTGCATATTCATTCCTGTTTGTCTCCTTGCGGTGATGATGAATCGACACCCGACAGTATTGCGGGTATGGGAGAACTCAATGGCTTGGAGATTATGGCGCTTTGTGACCATAATAGTTTGAAAAATTGTCCTGCTTTTTTCAAGGCGGCAAAAAGGCACAACATTTTGCCGGTTGCAGGAACAGAGCTTACAACAGCCGAGGATATTCACGCTATTTGTCTTTTCAAGGACCTTAAAAGCGGTATGGAATTTGACAAAGAGCTTGAAAAACACAGAATGAAAATTCCAAACAGAACCGACATTTTCGGAAATCAGCTTATTATGGATGAAAACGATAATGTGATAGGCACAGATGAATTTTTACTGTCAGTTGCTACCGATATTTCTTTGGAGGAAGCACCGAGGTTAGTTGAAAGCTTTGGCGGAATCTGTTATCCGGCACATATTGACCGTGATTCAAACGGGGTAATATCGGTGCTCGGTAGCTTCCCTGTGGATGATGGCTTTGTTTGTGCCGAGGTTCACCTGAAGGAAAAGCTCGATGAAATGTCCGATATTAGCGGTTTGAAAAAGGATAAACTTGTGGTAAGCTCGGATGCACATTTTCTTTGGGACATCAGTGAAAAAGAAAATTTTATGCTTTTACCCGAAATCGAGAAAGACAGCGACAATGCAGGCGAATATGTGATTAAGTATTTAAAGGAGCAGTTATGAAGGAACTTTCGCTTAATATTTTAGATATTGCCGAAAATTCCGTTAAAGCGGGGGCAAACCTTACAACGATCGAGATAATTGAAGTTGGCGATACACTTACCCTCACTATCACAGATGACGGCTCCGGTATGACGGATGAGGTGATAAAAAGTGTCACAAATCCGTTTTATACCACAAGGACTACAAGAAAGGTTGGTATGGGTTTACCGCTTTTGAAATTGGAGTCCGAAATGACAGGTGGAAATTTAACTGTTGTTTCCCGCCATATTGATAAATACCCCGAAAATCACGGAACAAAGGTTTCGGCGGTCTTTTTCAAAAATCATATTGATTGCACACCGCTTGGTGATGTAACAGAAAGTATAGTAACTTTAATTCACGGTCATCCTGATACTGATTTTTTATTCATACATAAAATGGATGAAAAGCAAGTATCACTTGATACAAGAGAGCTTAGAGAGGTTTTAGAGGATGTACCTCTTAATACTTTTGAAGTAATCGAGTGGATTAGAGATAATCTTAAAGAACAGTATTCACAGTAAAATATCAATTTAGAGAGGATGAAAAAAATGAAGTCATTGGCTGAATTAAAAGCAATCAAGGAAAAGATGAAGGATAAGGTTGTTATTCGTGAAGGTACTGCTGATGTTAGAGTTGTAGTTGGTATGGCTACTTGCGGTATTGCTGCAGGTGCTCGCCCTGTTCTAGGCACATTAGTAGCTGCTGTAAACGAAGGCGGTCTTGCTGATAAGGTTACTGTTTCTCAAACAGGATGTATCGGTCTTTGCCAATACGAACCCATTGTTGAGGTTTTCGAGGCAGACAAGGAAAAGACAACTTATGTTAAAGTTGATGAAGCAAAAGCAAAACGCATTGTTGAAGAACATCTTAAAGGCGGCAAGGTTGTAGCAGAGCTTACAATCGGTGCTAACTAATAATTTGGAGGTAAAAAAATTATGATTCGTGCACATGTACTTATTTGTGGCGGTACAGGTTGTACTTCTTCCGGCAGTCTTGATATTCAAAAAGCATTTGATGAGAATATCACAAACTGTGGACTCGCTGAAGAAGTAAAGGTTGTACAGACCGGTTGCTTCGGTCTTTGTGCATTAGGTCCCGTTGTTATTGTTTATCCCGATGGTACCTTCTACAGCCGTGTTACTCCCGATGATGTTAAAGAAATTGTTGAAGAGCATCTTTTAAAGGGTCGTATTGTTGAACGTTTGGTTTACAGCGATACAGGTGCTGAAGAGGTTGCTGACAAAGCAACTGTAGCTCTTAATGATACTGCTTTCTATAAATCTCAAAACCGTGTTGTTCTTCGTAACTGTGGTGTTATTAACCCCGAAAGCATTGATGAATATATCGCAATGGATGGTTACGAGGCTTTGGGCAAGGTTCTTACCGAGATGACTCCCGAACAGGTTATTCAGATTGTTAAGGATTCCGGTCTTCGTGGTCGTGGTGGCGGTGGCTTCCCGACAGGCTTTAAATGGTCACTTTGTGCTCCTAATAAGGCTGACCAAAAATATGTTGTATGTAACGCCGATGAAGGTGACCCCGGTGCATTTATGGATCGTTCAGTTCTCGAAGGTGACCCTCATTGCTTGGTTGAAGCTATGGCTATTGCAGGTTACGCTATCGGCGCCACAGAGGGTTATGTATATGTACGTGCTGAATATCCTATCGCTGTTAAGCGTTTACAAAAGGCTATTGACGATGCTCGTGAATACGGTCTTTTAGGTAAGGATATTTTCGGTTCAGGCTTTGACTTTAACCTTCATATCCGTTTAGGTGCAGGTGCATTCGTTTGCGGTGAAGAAACCGCTCTTATGACCTCTATCGAAGGTAACCGTGGTGAGCCGAGACCCCGTCCTCCTTATCCGGCAGTTAAGGGTCTTTTCGGAAAGCCCACAGTTGAAAACAACGTTGAAACCTTTGCTAATATTCCTCAAATCATCCTTCGTGGCCCCGAGTGGTTTGCTTCTATGGGTACTGAACGTTCAAAGGGTACAAAGGTATTCGCATTGGGCGGTAATATCAATAACACAGGTCTTGTTGAAATTCCTATGGGTACAACACTTCGCCACATCATTGATGACATTGGCGGCGGTATTCCTAACGGTAAAAAGTTCAAGGCTGCTCAGACAGGCGGTCCTTCGGGTGGTTGTATTCCTGCTTCCTTGATTGATACCGAAGTTGACTATGACAACCTTACTGCTATTGGTTGTATGATGGGTTCAGGCGGTCTTATCGTTATGGATGAAGATACCTGTATGGTAGATATGGCTAAATTCTTCCTTGAATTTACCGTTGATGAGTCTTGCGGTAAGTGTACTCCTTGTCGTGTAGGTACAAAGAGACTTCTTGAAATCCTTGATAAAATTACAGCAGGCAAGGGAACATTAGAGGATGTTGACAGGCTTGAAGAGCTTTGTAATTACATCAAGCAGAACTCGCTCTGCGGTCTCGGACAAACTGCTCCTAACCCTGTTCTTGCAACACTCAATTTCTTCCGTGATGAATATATTGCTCACGTTGTAGATAAGAAGTGTCCTGCAGGTGTATGTAAAGACCTTCTCACATTCCACATTGATAAGGATAAATGTATCGGTTGCGGTGTTTGTGCTAGAAATTGTCCTACAAGTGCAATCACTAAGACAGATTATATTGCCCCAGGTCATAAGCTTCCCTCTTACGAAATCGACCCTGAAAAGTGCGTTAAATGCGGTGTTTGTATGGGTAATTGTAAGTTCAAAGCTATTTCGAAAATATAAGAAAGGAGCCTTAAAATAATGGATATGATAAATCTTAAAATTAACGGTATTTCAGTTTCTGCTCCCAAAGGCTCTACTGTTTTAGAAGCTGCTCGTATTGCAGGTATTGAAATCCCAACCCTTTGCTATATGAAGGAAAAGAACGAAATCGGCGCTTGTCGTATTTGCGTTGTTGAAGTTAACGAGGGCAGAGGCTTTAGAATTGTTACTGCTTGTGTATATCCCGCTACAGATGGTATGGAAGTACTCACAAACACAGAAAAGATTCAGAAGGCAAGAAGAACCACTTTGGAACTCATTCTTTCAACACACGAAAAGAAATGTCTTTCTTGTGTTCGTTCAACAAATTGTGAGCTTCAAAAGCTTTGCCGTGACTATGGTGTAGAAGAGACCACATTTGAAGGCTTCAAGCCTGAATATGAGCTTGATAACACAACTCCTCACCTTGTTCGTGATAACAACAAGTGTATTCTTTGTCGCCGTTGTATTGCGGCTTGTGAAGAACAGTATGTTGGCGTTATCGGTGCTAACAACCGTGGTATTGATACAAACGTTGGTACTCCCTTTGAGGTTGGTCTTAAAAACGTTCCTTGTATTTCTTGCGGTCAATGTACTGCAGTATGTCCTACAGGTGCACTAGTTGAAAAGGATGATACGGATAAGATTTGGGAAGCTATTGCAGACCCGACAAAGCACGTTGTAGTTCAGACTGCTCCTTCAATTAGGGCTACCTTAGGTGAATGCTTCGATATGCCTATTGGCACAAACGTTGAAGGCAAGATGGTTGCAGCTTTACGCCGCCTCGGCTTCGACAGAGTATTCGACACCGACTTTGCGGCTGACCTTACAATCGTTGAAGAAGCTAATGAGTTAGTAGAAAGAATTAAGAACGGTGGTACATTACCGATGATTACCTCTTGTTCACCCGGTTGGGTTAAGTTCTGCGAATACTACTATCCCGATATGATTAACCACCTTTCAAGCTGTAAATCTCCTCAGCAGATGGCAGGCGCTGTAATCAAGACCTACTATGCAAATAAAATGGGTATTGATGCAAAGGATATAGTTTCTGTATCAGTTATGCCTTGTACCGCTAAGAAGTTTGAAATCGGTCGTGAGGATCAATCCGCAGCAGGTGTTCCCGATGTTGATATTGCAATTACCACTCGTGAATTATCTCGCATGATTATGCGTGCAGGTCTTAACTTCAAGACTCTTCCCGATGAAGAGTTTGACTCACCCTTAGGTGATGATACAGGTGCAGCTGTAATCTTTGGTGCTACCGGCGGTGTTATGGAAGCAGCACTTCGTACAGCTAACGACTGGCTCTCGGGTAAAGATAATACTGATGTTGACTTTACTGCTCTTCGTGGCACACAAGGCTTAAAGCAGGCAACTGTAAATATCGCAGGTAATGATATTAAGGTGGCTGTTGCAAGCGGTGCCGCAGCTGCAAAGGTTGTTATGGACAGAATGAAGAACGGTAACCCTGACGGTTGGACCTTTGTTGAGATTATGGGATGCCCCGGCGGTTGCGTAAACGGTGGCGGTCAACCTATTCAACCTCAATATGTTCGTGACACAGTTGATTTAAAGGCAGTTCGTGCAAAGGCTCTTTATGACCAGGATGCCGCAATGGCTATCAGAAAATCACACGAATCTCCCGTTGTAAAGACACTTTACAGTGAGTGGTATGATGGTTTCGGCGGCCACAAGGCTCACCACGACCTCCATACAACCTATGTTGCACGTGATAAATACGGTAAATAAGCGGAGCGTTCACATAGGGATAATTTGCCTAAAAAAGTGAATTTTTGCGGTCTAATGTGTTAAAAAGGCACGGTATGCGTTAGCATTACCGTGCCTTTTTGTCTGTTATCCCACTAAAAATTCATCTTTTTTAGGTGTGCACAGTTTTGTAATTTTAAAAATTGTTTTATTATCAAAGTTGTAAAGTTTTGAAATACTGACATATTTCAAAACTTAAGATAAAGATATAGGGCAATTTTTCATTACAAAACCAATCTCTCCCTATGTGAACGCTCCGAAATTTAAATATAAACTGTTGAAAAACCTTCCCGATACATATATAATGTATGTATCGGGATTTTTTCGATTAAATGGGTATTTAAGGAGTATTGTTTTGGCAAAGCGAGAACTTTTAAAGCACGAGGAAGTGCAAAGAAGCATTATTAAAAGATACAGAAAAAATATTTGGAAAAACTTTGTCGCTGCAGTTCAGGAATACGAGCTTATAAAGGAAAATGATAAAATTGCGGTTTGTATTTCAGGCGGTAAGGACTCCGTTCTTATGGCGTGTTGTTTGCGACAACTGCAAATGCACAGCGATGTACCCTTTGAGCTGGTTTATTTGGTAATGGACCCGGGGTACAACAAGAAAAATCGAGAGCTTATTGAATACAACACAAAGCTTCTTAATTTACCTGTCACAATTTTTGAAAGTGATATTTTTGAGGTGACTGACAGGGTAGGTGGCTCACCCTGTTATCTTTGTGCCCGTATGCGTAGAGGCTGTCTTTACAGTAAGGCAAAAGAACTTGGATGTAACAAAATCGCCCTCGGTCATCATTTTAACGATGTGATAGAAACGGTTTTAATGAGTATGATGTACTCCTCTGAAATAAAGACAATGCTTCCAAAGCTTCACAGCACAAATTTTGAGGGTATGGAGCTTATCAGACCGTTATATAAGGTAAAGGAAAAGGATATTATAAATTGGGCCGAATCAAACGGACTTAAATTTTTGCAATGTGCCTGTAAAATGACCGAGAAAAATGCCGATGTAGAGCTTATGTCAAAGCGGAAGGAAATAAAGCAGTTGATAGCCAATATAAAGCTACAAAATCCTGAGGCGGATGATAATATTTTCAGAAGTCTTCATAATGTCAATATGGCTACAATTCCGGGATATAGAGACAGCGACAGCGGCGAGCTACACTCATTTTTGGAAAAATATTAAAGAAAATTTGATTTATTCACTTTATTGTGATAAAATATACTTTCAGGGGGTTGGAATTATGGCTTTGCAAGAATCGGGCGAGATGTATCTCGAAACTATATATGTTTTGACTCAAAAAAGTAATTTTGTTCGTTCTATTGATATAGTTGAATATATGGGTTATTCAAAACCAAGTGTGAGCCGTGCAGTAGGCCTTCTTAAAAACGGTGGTTATATTGAGGTCAGTCGGGACGGATATATTACTTTAACTGATGTTGGTCTTGAAACTGCTCAAAAAATTTTTGAAAGACACACCGTTATTTCTACTCTTTTGGAAAAACTTGGTGTGGAAAAAGATGTTGCGGCAGAGGATGCCTGCAGAATTGAGCATATTATCAGCGATGAAACATTTAGAGCTATGAAAAGCTATATAGCAAAGGAAAATAAGAAATGAGAATTGTTATAAAAATTGGAACCTCAACCTTGGCACATTCTACCGGCAGAATAAATATCCGCAGAGTAGAAGAGCTTTGCAAGGTTATGAGTGACCTTAAAAATGCAGGAAATGAAATAATTTTGGTATCTTCGGGTGCTATCGGAATGGGTGTGGGAAAACTCTCTCTTGATACTAAACCTACCGATATTCCCACAAAACAAGCGGCGGCTGCTGTCGGCCAATGTGAGCTTATGTATGTTTATGACAAGCTCTTTTCTAAATACAATCATACAGTAGCACAGATTTTAATTACAGGCGAGGATATTGAAAACAAAGGCAGGCGTATAAATTTTGAAAACACAATGCGCCGACTTTTAGAAATGGGTGTATTACCTATTGTAAATGAAAATGACTCTATTTCTATTTCAGAAATCGAAATCGGCGATAATGATACCTTGGGTGCGGTAATTGCTACTGCTACCGATGCTGATTTACTTATAATTTTATCCGATATTGATGGGCTTTTTACATCCGACCCGCACAAATGCGAAGATGCAAAGCTTTTACATAGAGTGACAGAGATTACCCCCGAAATCGAAAATATGATAGGTGGAGTGGGAAGTCGGCTTGGAACCGGTGGTATGATTACCAAAATAAATGCCGCAAAAGCTGTAAATAAAAAGGGAATTGATATGGTGATTGCTAATGGTTCAAATCCCGATGTTTTATATGATATAGTTGACGGTAAGGATGTCGGCACACGTTTTGTTGCAAAGGAGTCCTAAATGACAACAAATGAGATTTTAAAAATTGCAAAGGAGCTATCCTATTCGGCTCCTTTAAATACTGATACTAAAAACAATGCCTTAAAGCTGATGGCAGAAAGTCTTATTGCCGATATAGAGGTAATTTTAAAGGCAAATGAGCTTGATTTAGAAAAGGCAAAGGGCACAGTCCCTGATGTAATGCTCGATAGATTAAAGCTTAATGAGTCGAGAATTGAGGGTATGGCAAAGGGTATTTTGGAAGTCAGAGAGCTTCCTGACCCCGTAGGCCGAGTACTCCTTTCAACAAAACACGAAAACGGGCTTTTAATTGAAAAAACCTCAATTCCTTTCGGTGTTGTGGCTATTATTTACGAAAGTCGCCCTAATGTTACCTCTGATGCGGCGGCGCTTGCCTTCAAAAGCGGTAATGTTTGCGTACTTCGTGGCGGTAAGGAAGCATATAATTCCTCTTTTGCTATAGTGACTGCTCTCAAAAAAGGTTTAAAAGCGGCAGGCATTTCAGAAAATTATGTGAATTTAATCGAGGATACTACAAGACAAAGCGCAAACGAGCTTATGACAGCGGTTGGCTTTGTTGACTTGCTTATTCCACGTGGTGGCAAAGGTCTTATAAAGGCTTGCACCGACAATGCAAAGGTGCCTTGCATCGAAACGGGAACGGGCATTTGCCATATTTATGTGGATGAGTTTGCCGATATGGAAAAGGCTTTAAATATTGTTGATAATGCAAAAACAAGTCGCCCTTCTGTTTGCAATGCGGCAGAAAGCCTGCTCGTGCATAAAAATATTGCAAAGGAATTTTTACCGAAGCTCGCATCCCTTTTTGAAAATAGGGTAGAGCTAATCGGTGAAGCTGATGTTTTAGATATTATTCCTGTAACAAAGGCTGATGACACCACCTTTGATACCGAGTTTTTAGACTTTAAAATGGCAGTAAAAATTGTTGATGATGTAGCTGAAGCTGTAAAACATATATCGCTTCACTCTACACATCACAGCGAGAGCATTGTGACTGAAAATAAAGACAATGCCGATTATTTTATTTCACGTGTTGATTCTGCGGCGGTTTATCATAACGCCTCAACCCGTTTTACCGATGGCGGTGAGTTTTCACTCGGTTGTGAAATGGGAATTTCAACCCAAAAGCTTCACGCAAGAGGACCGATGGGACTTAATGAACTTAATACATATAAATACATAATTAAAGGTAACGGACAAATAAGATAGGAGGACAAAAGTATGGCTTCTGCAAAATTCGGATTCATAGGCGTTGGCAATATGGGCTCTGCATTGGCTCGTGCAGTGACAAAGTCTGTGGGCGGTACTGCGGTTTTGCTTTCGGACAAAAATCAAAGAGCATCAGAAATTTTAGCTCAAGAATTGGGCTGTAGCTATGGTGAGCTTTCGACTGTGGCGCTCAATTCAAAGTTTATATTTTTAGGCGTAAAGCCTCAAGTTTTGCCTGATGTGGTAAAGGCTTTAAAACCTTATCTCGATACACGAAGCGACCGTTTTGTTTTGGTTTCTATGGCGGCAGGAGTGGAAATATCCACTTTGCAAAGACTATTTGTCAGAGATTACCCAATAATCAGAATAATGCCGAATACGCCGGTTTCTGTCGGCAAAGGTATGATACTTTTTGCTCCTTCGAAAGAGGTTTTTCTCGATGAAGTAAGTGATTTTTGCGATGCACTGAAATTTGCCGGTGTAATTGACAAATTGCCTGAAGGCTTAATTGATGCAGCATCTGCTGTGTCGGGTTGCGGTCCGGCTTTTGTTTATATGTTTGCTGAAAGTATGGCAGATGCCGGTGTTGAAGCGGGACTTCCTCGTGATAAAGCGCTTTTATATGCAGCACAGACCTTATCGGGAGCGGCAGAGCTGATGTTAAAAACAAAGAAACACCCCGCAGTTTTAAAGGATGAGGTTTGCTCACCCGGCGGCAGTACAATAGCCGGTGTTCACTCACTTGAAAGCGATGGCTTTAAGGGTGATGTGATGAACGCTGTAAAAGCTTCCTTTGAACGCACAAAAGAACTTGGGAAATAAAATAAAAGACCGCTTTCCTAATGATATTAGGAAAGCGGTCTTGATATATTTATTAAATTATAGTATAATAATTGCGTTGCAGAAGAAATTTGGCGTCGAATTTCTTCTCGTCTTTATAGATGTTTATCGGGCGGTGTTTCCTCCAAGACTGAAAATCAAGGAGGTTACAAATTATTTCTAATCTCCTTGTGCGTGTCGAGTTCTGGAGGTGACTCAATTAGAACACGACTATACGAATAAGGGGGTGTTTGCGTGGAATATTTTATTGCGGGTGCAATTTTTATAATTGTTGCCACAGGCTACATAAATGCTACAAAAAAGAAATAACCGCCCCATTCTCCCAAATAGGCGGTTAAATTCTTTAATCAACTATTAAGCGGAGGAAACATCGTTCGATTTAACGAGTTTCTTCTGCAACACTATATTAACACAATTCCAATTTAATGTCAAGTGCCATTCCCCGACAATATTTAATGCTTTGAAATTATCCGTTTCAAAGCATTTTTTTGTTTCATAAAAACCTTTAAAATTCACAAAATATTAAAAGATAAATACTTGACAATAATAAGTGATAGTTTTATAATAGTTAGCAGGCTAACAATTTTTGGAATTATTATTTAAAGAGGTGTGGAATGCGGCACGAAAATGATATTGGTTTCGCTGTAAGGCGACTTTCAAATTTAATAAAGCGTGATGTAGAAAAATCAAGAGTCAAGCTCGGAATTGCAAATGTTCAAGGCATTAACGGTTGGGCTATTGATTATTTTTATGAGAATAAGGAAAAGGATATTTTCCAAAAGGATTTTGAAAATAATTTTTCAATCAGACCTTCTACTGCGAGCAAAATCCTAAAAACGATGGAGCAAAAAGGGCTTGTTAAAAGAGAGAGAGTCCAAAACGATGCCCGACTAAAAAAAATAACACTCACAAAAAAAGCAATACTTCTTCACGAAAACGTCATTTTAACAATTAACGAGCGTGAAAAGCGGTTGCGTGTAGGAATTGATGAAACTGACCTCAAAATATTTTTTAAGGTCATAGACAAACTATCGGCAAATATGGAGAATACTTATGATTAAAACTTTGGCAAAAAGCATTAGGGAATATAAACTCCCTTCAATTTTAACACTTATTTTTATTGTGGGCGAGGTAATAATTGAGGTAATAATTCCTTTTATTACAGCAGACCTTGTTAACACCATTAAAGCGGGTGCCGAGATTGGTGAAATTTTGAAAACCGGCGGAATGCTTGTGGGTATGGCGCTTTTGTCGCTGGCGTTTGGCGCTATGGCGGCAAAGACCTGTGCCGATGCTTCTACCGGCTTTGCAAAAAATTTGAGAAATGATATGTTCAAAAAAATTCAAGGCTATTCCTTCTCAAATATCGACAAATTTTCTTCTACTTCACTTGTAACACGACTCACAACTGATGTAAACAATGTACAGATGTCGTATATGATGATTATAAGAACAGCTATCAGAAGCCCAATGATGTTTATTTTCTCAATCATTATGGCATATATAATGGGCGGAGCGTTAGCTACCACCTTTGTTGTAGTAGTGCCCGTTCTCGTTTTCGGACTCTTGATGGTAGCCAGAAAAGCAATGCCTGCATTTCGTAGGGTTTTCAAGAAGTATGATAAATTGAACGAATCTATCGAAGAAAATGTTCGTGGTATGCGTGTTGTTAAGGGCTTTTCACGTGAAGAATTTGAAAAAGAAAAGTTCGAGAAGGCAAGCGATGACATCTGCGGCGACTTCACAAAGGCAGAGAGAATAGTGGCTCTTAATACTCCTATAATGCAGTTTTGTATGTATTTTAATATGATTTTCATTCTCTTTGTGGGCTCAATGCTTGTTGTGAAAAGCGGCGGTACTACTATTGATATAGGTCAAATTTCTGCAATGCTGACCTACGGTATGCAGATATTGATGTCACTTATGATGCTTTCAATGATTTACGTTATGATTACAATGTCACTCGAGTCAATGAAGCGTATTTGTGAGGTTTTAGAGGAAGAATCAAACCTTAAAAACCCTGAAAATCCTGTCACCGAAGTAAAAAACGGTAGCATTTCTTTTAAAAATGTCGGCTTTAAATATTCTGAAAATGCAAAAAGAAATGCACTTGAAGACATCAATTTAGAGATAAAATCGGGAATGACAGTAGGAATTATCGGCGGTACGGGCTCGAGCAAATCATCCCTTGTACAGCTGATTCCCAGACTTTACGATGTAACTGAAGGTGAAATTTTAGTAGGCGGTATTGATGTTAGGAATTATGACATCGAAACCCTTCGAAACAGTGTTGCAATGGTGCTTCAAAAGAATCAGCTTTTCTCAGGAACCATCGCTGAAAATCTTCGTTGGGGTAATGAAAATGCAACCGAAGAGGAAATAGAGTATGTATGTCGCCTTTCTCAAGCCGAAGAATTTATAAACACCTTCCCCGAAAAATATAATACTTATATTGAACAGGGCGGAGCTAACGTTTCGGGCGGACAAAAGCAAAGACTTTGTATCGCAAGAGCCCTTCTCAAAAAGCCTAAAATTTTAATTCTTGATGACTCGACAAGCGCTGTTGATACAGCGACTGATGCGAAAATAAGGCTTGGATTTAAGGAGTTTATTCCCGAAACTACAAAAATAATTATTGCACAGCGTATTTCCTCCGTAGAAGATTCAGATATGATAATTGTACTCGATGGCGGCAAAATTTCTGATGTAGGTGTTCATACCGAACTGTTAGAGAGAAGCGAAATTTACCGTGAGGTTTACGAACAGCAGACAAACGGAGGTGGCGAAAATGAAGCAGAATAGCAATATGCCGATGGGACCAAAGGGTCCTAAAGGAGTACCAATGGGCAAAAAGCCGCAAATGGGATTTTCATCACTAAAAAGAGTTTTTAAAATGCTTTTTTCGTATTATCCTGTCTTGCTGCCGATTACTTTATTGTGTATTTTGTTTGCCGCTATTACAGCTACCTTGCCTGCAATTTTCCAACAGCAGATTTTAGCAGTAATAGAGGAATTTTTCGCTGCTCGTGATTGGGCGGGTGCAAAGGCCGAGATACTTCCCAAAATAATAATTCTCGGTTCTATTTATCTTGTGTCCTTGGTGGCAGTATTCACCCATACACAGCTTATGGCTTATATTACGCAGGGCTTTCTTGGGAAAATGAGAAAAACTCTTTTCTCAAAAATGCAGAATTTGCCTATAAAATATTTCGATACTCATAAGCACGGCGATATAATGAGCCATTATACAAACGATATTGACACACTTCGCCAGCTTGTTTCTCAAGCACTTCCTTCTCTTTTACAAGCGGGTATAGTGGTTGTAAGTGTCCTCTTTATAATGCTATGGTACAGTGTTTGGATGACCGCTGTTGTTTTAGCGGGCGTAACCATTCTTTTCTTTATTTCAAAGAAGTTTGCCGGCGGTTCTGCTAAATTCTTTATCCGACAACAAAAATCAATAGGTAAAGCCGAGGGCTTTATCCAAGAAATGATGTCGGGACAAAAGGTTGTAAAGGTCTTTTCTCACGAAGAAAAGGCAATAGATGATTTCGAAAAGGTGAATTACGAGCTTTACGAAAACAGCAGAAAGGCGCATACCTACGCCAACTGTTTAGGACCGATAAATATGAATATCGGTAATATTTTATATGTAATTGTAGCAACTGTCGGTGGTGTTTTCCTACTTTCTGACGCCACAAACTTTGGACTTGGCGGTATGGCATTCAGTCTTAGCATTGTTGTACCTTTTCTTAATATGACAAAGCAATTCACAGGTAACGTAAACCAAGTAACCCAACAAATAAATGCGGTTGTAATGGGACTTGCAGGTGCTGAACGTATTTTCTCATTGATGGATGCAGAGCCTGAAGCTGATAACGGTTATGTAACACTTGTTGATGCAAAAATCGATGAAAACGGAAATGTAATGGAGAGTGACAAGCATACAGGTATATGGGCTTGGAGGCATCCTCACGGGGATGGAACGCTCACCTACAAAAAGGTTGAGGGCGACGTTGTACTCGATGATGTTGATTTCGGCTATACCGATGAAAAAATTGTTCTTCATAATATTGATGTTTATGCCCGCCCGGGTCAAAAGGTCGCTTTTGTCGGTGCTACGGGTGCAGGTAAGACTACAATCACAAATCTTATAAATCGTTTTTATGATATTGCTGATGGTAAAATCAGATATGATGGAATAAATATAAACAAGATAAAAAAGAGCGATTTAAGGCGTTCGCTTGGCATCGTGCTTCAAGACACAAACCTCTTTACAGGTACTGTTATGGATAATATACGCTACGGAAAGCTTGATGCTACTGATGAAGAGTGTATTGAAGCGGCTCGCCTTTCGGGTGCGGATGATTTCATTACCCGTTTGCCCGATGGGTATGACACTATGCTTTCAAACAACGGTGCAAATCTATCGCAAGGTCAAAGACAGTTAATCGCTATTGCACGTGCGGCAGTTGCTGACCCACCTGTTATGATACTTGATGAAGCAACTTCGAGCATTGATACCCGTACTGAAGCCATAGTCTCTCGAGGTATGGACCGACTAATGCAGGGCAGAACGGTTTTCGTTATAGCACATAGACTTTCAACTGTCAGAAATTCCGATGTTATAATGGTGTTGGAAAAGGGCAGAATTATAGAGCGTGGCTCTCACGATGATTTAATTGCTCAAAAAGGAAAGTATTATCAGCTCTATACCGGTGCTTTTGAATTAGAATAGGTTGACAAGATTGGAACCTGTCACGCATGATAGTTGTAATTTTCTGTCCGAACTTGTCTTTACCCTTGCAATATGTCAGCCTTACAAAAAAAGCGCAAGTAAGACAGTAAAAGGTGATACGCAAAACCGTAACAGGTTTGAATTAAAATAATCATAATCCTCTCTTTCAAAGAATACTATTAAGTAGTAAAATTTGCAAAGAGAGGATTTTTTTATGGAAAAAATATTAAAGACAAATGTTTATTATAATGACACAGTTTTTTGCGAAACCGGCGAAATCGCTATTGATGTTGATTTCACATTACCCGATTACTGTCCGGATATTTCAAAGATTTTCAAATGTGTGCTCCTGCCAAGAATTTCTTCAAAAGGTATTAACGGAAAAACAATTACTGTTGATGGTGTGGCAGAGATAACCGTATTTTATTGTGATGATGAAGGAAGATTTTCCTCGTTTTGTTATCAGTATCCGATAGAAAAAAGTTTTGAAATGAAAGAGGAAATTAGTGAAGCGTTTATAAAGGCTAAAATCTCGAATGACTACATAAATTGCAGAGCGGTAAGTGGCAGAAAAATAGATATTCACGGCGCCTGCTCCTTAAAGGTCAAACTGATAAAGAGAAAATGCGGTGAGGTTTTATCAGATTTTGAGGATGATAATATCGAGGTGAAAAGGTCAGCAGAAAAAGCCACAGTTCCAATGGGCTGTGCCGAAAAATATTTGATGATAGAAGAAGAGCTTAAAATTGCCGAGTCTAAAGCTCCAATAAAGAATATTGTTCGTAATAATGTTACAGCAATAGTGAAAGAAACAAAGGTTATAAGCGGAAAGGTTATGGTAAAAGGAGAGTGCAGGATTTCAATACTCTATTGCTGTGAAAACAGCGAAAATCCCGAAACCCTTAAAACCGTAATTCCTTACAGCCAGATAATTGATATGGAGGGTGTAAGTGACAGTTGTTCTGCTGATGCGGTTGTATCTGTTGCATTTTGCGATATAAAACCAAAAACCTCGGTGCTTGGTGAAAATAGAAGCTTTGCGATAACTGTAAAGCTTGAAGTTTGTGCCAACGCTTTTTGTAATGATGATATAGCGCTTATTGAGGATGCTTTTTCAAGGAAGTATGAAGCCGAAATTTTTAAAAGTAAAATTACATTTGAGAAAATAGTTAAGGGCATTGCCGAAACCTATCACTTTAAAGGAAATATGAAGCTTGATAATAGCATATCGTCTGTAATTGATGTTTCGGGCAATATTGTGGGAATTACAACAAAATTTGAGGAAAGCAATCTCGTTATCACTGCAAATTTGGTTGTAGGGTGCGTTATTCTGACCGAAGACGGTAAGGTGATATACGAAGAAAGGAATATGGAATTTAACTATAAAAAGCTTGTTGAGGAAGAAATTATTTCGCCTTACTGTGACCCGATTTTAGATGTTGAGGGTTTGTCATTTACGATTTTTTCGGCTGACACTATAGAGATAAGGGCAGATGTCAGCATAGAGGCTTGTGTTTATGAAAAGAGACAAATCGATTTAATCAGTGATTTAAAGGTTGATGAGACAAAGCTTCACACAAGGTCAAAAAGAAATGCTATGACAATTTACTTTCCGAATAGCAACGAGCGTGTTTGGGATATTGCGAGAATTTACAATGCAAGTGTTGAAGAAATAATGCGGATAAATGAAATCGAAAACGAAGACATACCACTTGGAAAAATGCTTTTAGTACCTGTGATGTAAATAGAAAAGGACAGATTCACTTGAATCTGTCCTTTAAAATGTTTAATCTTTAAATATTAGTCTTGCTTGCCATAAAGCTCAACCAATTTTTCAAGGTGAGCACGACGAGCCTTTGCAGCTTCAGCTGCTTTATCAAAGAGTTCTTCTGCACGCTCGGGGAAGGAACGTGTAAGTGAAGCGTAACGAGCTTCGCCCAAGATAAATTCTTTGTAATCAGCAGTAGCAGGCTTGCTGTCAAGTGAGAAGGGATTCTTGCCTTCTGCTTTGAGAGCAGGATTGTAACGGAACATATCCCAGTATCCGCAAGCAACAGCCTTCTTCATTTCTTTCTGGCAGTTAACCATACCACCCTTGATAGAGTGCATTTCGCAAGGAGCATAGCAGATAACGATTGAAGGACCGTTGTAAGCTTCAGCTTCCTTAATAGCCTTGAGTGTCTGGTTCATATCAGCACCCATAGCGATTTGTGCTACATATACATAACCGTAAGACATAGCGATTTCAGAAAGGCTCTTCTTGTTGATGGCTTTACCGGCAGCTGCGAATTGAGCAACCTGACCGATGTTAGAAGCCTTAGAAGCCTGACCGCCTGTGTTAGAGTAAACCTCGGTATCAAATACCATAATGTTTACATCTTCGCCGGTAGCAAGTACGTGGTCAACACCGCCGAAGCCGATGTCATAAGCCCAACCGTCACCACCGAAAATCCAAACAGACTTCTTGGAGAGGTATTCCTTCTTCTCAAGCACTGCGGGAGCAGTAGGACAACCATTAGCTGCAGCCTTTTCAAGTTCTGCTACAAGAGCATCGGTAGCAGCGCTGTTCTTTGCACCATCATCGAGAGTTGCAAGATAAAGCTCAGCAGCAGCCTTGAATTCAGCAGAAGCCTTATCAGAAGCAGCCATTTCTTTGATTTGATCAATAAGACCTAAACGTATAGCCTTTTGGCCGAGGAACATACCATAACCGTGTTCAGCGTTATCTTCAAAGAGTGAGTTAGCCCAAGCGGGACCTTGACCCTTTGCGTTTACTGTGTAAGGTGATGTAGCAGCAGGACCGCCCCAGATGGATGAACAGCCTGTAGCGTTAGAGATGTACATTCTGTCACCGAATAATTGAGTAACGAGGCGAGCATAAGCTGTTTCGGCACAACCGGCGCAAGAGCCTGAGAACTCGAGTAAGGGCTTCTTGAACTGTGATGTGATTACGTTTGCATCAGAAGCAACATCAGCCTTTTCAGAAACGTTAGCTACGCAGTAATCGAATACATCCTGTTCAGCAAGCTGTGATTCTTGAGAAACCATCTTGAGTGAGTTTGTGGGACATTCGCCAACGCAAACGCCGCAACCCATACAATCAAGGGGAGATACTGCCATAGCGTAAGAATAACCCTTGTTTGAAACGAGTTTTTCTTTAGCAGCAATTTTAATGTTAGCGGGAGCTGCAGCCTTCTCTTCAGCAGAAAGTGCGAAGGGGCGGATTGTAGCGTGAGGACATACAAATACGCACTTGTTACAACCAATACAGGTCTCGTTGTTCCACTCGGGAACCATAACAGCAACACCACGTTTTTCGTGTGCAGAAGCGCCCTGCTCGAATGTACCGTCAGCGTGGTCAAGGAAAGCAGAAACGGGGAGAGAGTCACCGTTCATAAGACCAACAGGCTTCATAATGTTATCTACCATCTTAACGAGCTTGTCTGCACCTTCAGAAGCAACAGTGTTATTATCATCAGTAGCATCTGCCCAAGAAGCAGGAACATCAATCTTAACATAAGCGGTAGCGCCTGCATCGATTGCCTTCTCGTTCATTTCAACGATTTCTTTACCCTTCTTCATAAACTTCTGAGCTTTTTCCTTCATATAGCCGATAGCTTCCTCTTCGGGAAGAACCTTAGCAAGTGAGAAGAAAGCAGACTGAAGAATTGTATTTGTACGCTTGCCAAGACCGATTTCGGCAGCCAAGTCAATAGCGTTAACTGTGTAAAGCTGAACGTTGTTTTTAGCAATATAGCGTTTTGCTTCAGCGGGTAAGTGCTTTTCTAATTCTTCAGGAGTCCATTGACAGTTGATTAAATAAACACCGCCGGGCTTAACATCGTTAACCATCTTGTAACCCTTGATTACATAAGAGGGGTTGTGGCAAGCAACGAAGTCAGCCTTGTTGATGTAGTAAGGACTCTTGATAGGCTTGTCACCAAATCTCAAGTGAGAAATTGTGATACCGCCGGTTTTCTTGGAGTCATATTGGAAGTAAGCTTGTACATACTTATCTGTGTGGTCACCGATAATTTTGATAGAGTCTTTGTTAGCACCAACAGTACCGTCACCGCCGAGACCCCAGAACTTACATTCGATAGTGCCTTCAGCAGCTGTGTTGGGAGCTTCCTCTTCCTTGAGTGAAAGACCGGTAACATCATCGTTAATACCGATTGTGAAGTTGTGCTTAATTGTGTTTGCACTTAATGCGTTGTAGATAGCAAAGATGCTTGAAGGAGGTGTGTCTTTAGAACCAAGACCGTAACGACCGCCTACAACTGTGTCAATCTTTCTGCCCATAGAAGCGAGAGCTGCAACAACATCTAAGTATAAAGGCTCACCAAGTGCGCCGGGTTCCTTGGTTCTGTCAAGAACAGCAATCTTCTTAACTGTGTCGGGGATAGCTTCAACTAACTTCTCGGCACTGAAGGGGCGGTAAAGTCTAACCTTTACGAGACCAACCTTTTCGCCTTTAGCTGTTAAATAATCGATTACTTCTTCAGCAACGTCACAGATAGAGCCCATAGCGATAATTACGCTTTCAGCATCCTCTGCACCGTAGTAGTTGAATAATTGATAGTTTGTGCCAAGCTTTGCGTTAACCTTGCCCATATATTCTTCAACAATAGCGGGAACTGCATCATAATACTTGTTGCAAGCCTCTCTGTGTTGGAAGAAAATATCGCCGTTTTCGTGTGAACCACGCATTACGGGATGTTCAGGATTCAAAGCACGCTTACGGAATGCTTCAACAGCATCCATATCGCACATTTCCTTGAGGTCTTCAAAATCCCAAACAGCAATCTTTTGGATTTCGTGAGAGGTACGGAAGCCATCAAAGAAGTTGAGGAAGGGAACACGACTCTTGATAGCAGCCAAGTGAGCAACTGCACCGAGGTCCATAACTTCCTGTGTATTTGTTTCAGCGAGCATTGCAAAACCTGTTTGACGACAAGCATAAACGTCTGAATGGTCGCCGAAAATATTGAGTGCGTGTGAAGCCACGCAACGAGCTGATACGTGGAATACGCAGGGGAGTAATTCACCGGCGATTTTGTACATATTGGGTATCATCAAAAGAAGACCCTGTGAAGCGGTGTAGGTTGTGGTAAGAGCACCGGCTGCCAATGAACCGTGAACTGTACCTGCAGCACCTGCTTCAGACTGCATTTCAGCAACCTTAACGGTAGTGCCGAAGATGTTCTTTAAGCCTTGAGCGGACCATTGGTCAACATAGTCAGCCATAGGGCTGGAAGGTGTGATGGGGTAAATACCTGCAACTTCTGTAAACGCATAAGAAACGTGAGCCGCAGCGTTGTTACCGTCCATAGTTTTGAATTTTCTGGACACTTAAAATTCCTCCTAAAAATTTTTTGAGTACTATCATAATTTAACAGTCTCATACGTTTAATATGATACCACTAATTCACCTCTTTGTAAACACTTTTTTTATTTTTGTTATATAAATATAATATATTACATATTAAGGGCTAAAAATTTGATTATTTTTGCAAAAATATAAAAAATTCCTCCATAAAGGAGGAATTAAGACTAAAAGACTAAATTTATTAAAAAGCAAACGGTCATACCGATAACAGTCGGCAGTATGAAGGAAAGAAATGTCCATTTTATACTTTTTGTTTCTTTTTTGATGGTAAGAAGTGTTGTCGAGCAAGGGAAATGAAAAAGGCAAAAGGTGAGTGTGCAAAGTCCGGTTTTAAGTGTCCAACCGTTTGAAATCAAAATTTCTCTGATATTGTTTAAATTTGAAATTTCTGTTAAAGCTCCGTTTTTTAAATAGCACATAAGAATTATCGGCATGACTATTTCGTTTGCGGGAAAGCCTAAAATAAAGCCTAAAAGTATCACTCCATCAAGTCCTAAAAGCTGACCTAACGGCTCTAAATAGCGTGATAAAATATATAAAAGAGGCTCGGAATTATATGTTGTGTTGTTAAGAATAAAAATTACAATTCCGCAAGGCACAGCTACCATCAAAGCTCTGCCTAAAACGAATAGTGTTCTGTCCAAAAATGAGCGTGTAATAACCTTTAAAAACTGTGGTCTTCTGTAGGACGGAAGCTCAAGCGTATATGCAGATTGCTCGCCTTTTAAAAGTGTGTGGGATAAAAGCTTTGTCGTAAGAAGAGTAACCGCTATGCAGAGAACTATTAAAAGGGTTAAAACCAGGGCTGATAGCAGTTCTCCCGTAAAGCCTTTGGCAGTAATTACAAAGATTGAAATAAGGGTGATAAGTGTCGGAAATCTACCGTTGCAGGGGACTAAACTGTTTGTGATAACAGAAAGCAGTTTTTCCCGTTTTGAATCGATAATGCGAGCCCCCGTAACGCCTACTGCATTGCAACCAAAGCCCATACACATAGTAAGCGATTGTTTACCGCAGCTTTTGCATTTTTTAAAGGGCTTATCAAGACAAAAGGCAATTCTCGGCAACAATCCCGAATCTTCGAGCAGGGTAAAGAGCGGAAAAAAGATTGCCATTGGCGGCAGCATTACCGATATTACCCAAAACGGTACTCGCAATATGCCCTCTGTGATTACGCTTTTTAAAAATGCACAGGCACCAAAGCTTGAAAGCAACTTTAAAACATTATCTTCTATATATAAAAAAGCCGAACTCAAATAGGCGGATAAATAGTTTGCACCCTTTACGGTAATCCAAAATATGACTGCCAAAAGAAGCGAAAAAAGCAGAAAAGATACTCTTTTATCGGTAATTATTCTGTCAACCTTGGAATCAAAATTGCTATAAGCGGTTTTGGTTTTTTTAACACATTTTTTGGAAATTTCTTCGGCTTTGGTTATTATTCTGTTGGCTATAAGCGGATAAATTTTATCCTCTGTTATACCTTGTGACAAAAGTTCTTTTTTAGCATTTTTTAATTGTTCTTTAAAGGTGTTTTCAATATCAAAACCAAGCTTTTTGCTGAAATTTTCGATTAAATCTTTTTCATTTTTTAAAAGGGAAAGGGCTATAAAACGAGCAGTTTTTTTGTCCTTTGTATATAAAGAAATTTCATCTTCAAGTTGATTTAATACTTTTTCAACAGGCTCAAAGTATTCGATTTCAAAATTGCTTTCTGTTCTTGTTTTATCAAGCTCTTCTAAAAGTGGTTTCAGGGTTGATTTTTTGCGTGCTATTATCGGAATAACCGGGCATTTTAGGGCTTCTGTCAAATATTCACAGTCGATGTATCTTCCTTTTTTTCGAGCCTCGTCAATGAGATTTACACAAACGATAGCATTTTTCTTTATTTCAAGGATTTGGAGAACTAATGTAAGATTTCTCTCAAGCGATACAGCATCGCAAATGATAACTGTTTTATAATCATCGCCGAAAATTATATAATCTCTGGCTATTTCTTCCTCTTCGGAATGGGAGAAAAGGGAGTAGGTGCCCGGAACATCGACTAATGTATAGGAATTTTTTTCACTTTTAAAATATCCTTTTGCGGTATCAACCGTTTTTCCTGTCCAATTGCCTGTATGCTGTTTAAGTCCTGTGAGGGCATTAAAAAGGGTGCTTTTTCCTACGTTCGGATTTCCTGCGAGGGTTATGGGTTTTATATCAGCTTCTTTGTGCTTCATTTTTTCATCTCCTCAACTGAAATATCATAGCAATTATCCTCTCTGATAGCTATTATGGCATCTCTTATTCTGTATGCCTTCGGGTCACCGAAAGGGCTTATAGCCACACATTTAATGGGAGTATTTTTTATAAGTCCCAAGTCAAAAAATCTATGTCTTAAAGGATTGCTTACAGGTATATCACTTACTATAGCTTCTTCGTTTATTTTAAGCTCGTTCATCATCTTCATAGAATATCACCACTATATCTTATTCAAAAATAAATTTTGTGTGTCATAATGAAAATGGAAGTCACATATTATGTACAAAGTATTAAAGTAGTATTTCGGGAGGAAAATTTATGAGTGATACAACTATATATAAGGATATTGCCGAGCGTACAGGAGGCGATATTTACATAGGTGTAGTAGGCCCTGTAAGAACCGGAAAATCCACCTTTATAAAGCAGTTTATGGATAAGCTCGTAATTCCTAATATCGAGGGAGATTATTTAAAGGAACGTGCAAACGATGAATTGCCTCAGGCCTCATCCGGAAGAACGATTATGACTACAGAGCCTAAATTCATTCCCGAAAAAGGCGCAGAAATAGTCATAGGTGATTCTGCGAGTATGAATGTGAGGCTTATTGACTGCGTGGGCTATATTGTGCCGAGCGCACTCGGTTATATCGAGGATGATATGCCACGTATGGTTATGACACCTTGGTTTGAGGAGCCTGTGCCCTTTAATATGGCGGCGGAAATCGGGACACAAAAGGTTATCAACGAGCATTCTACAATCGGTCTTGTGATTACAACCGATGGCAGTATCAGCGATATTCCAAGAGAGGAATATGCCGAGGCAGAAGAAAGAGTGATTGATGAATTAAAGGCGATAAATAAACCTTTTGTAGTACTTCTTAACTGTATGTACCCCGACAGTGATGAATCTATCAGCACTGCTAAAACACTCGGAGAAAAATATAAAGTACCTGTTATTCCGATTAACTGTCTGGAGCTTGAAAACGAGGACATTAAGAAAATTTTGATGGGTATTCTTTACGAATTTCCGATAAAGGAAATAAATATTTGCTTCCCTCGTTGGATAAATTCGTTACCGCTGGAGCATCCGCTTCGTAAAGAAATAATCTCGACAATAAAGCTTTCCTCTGCAGGTCTTTCACACATCAGGGATATTGTGAGCTTTGAAGAAAATTTCAAGGACAGTGAAAATGTCGATAAGGTTATAATCGGTAGCATTGATTTAGGAAAAGGCTGTGCCGAAATCGAGCTTGATGTCAACAAAACACTTTTCTATAATGTTTTAGCCGAGACCACAGGACTTGATATAAGTGATGAACAAGAGCTTATGGAAAATATTGCCGAAATGGCAAAAATCAAGAAGGAATACTCACGCATAAAGGGTGCTCTCGATGAGGTGGAGGCTACAGGCTACGGAATAATAATGCCTGAAATCGAAGAATTAAAGCTCGAAGAACCCGAAATCGTAAAGCAGGGAGGAAGATATGGCGTAAGACTCAGGGCTTCAGCACCTTCAATACATCTGATGAAAGCAAATATCACCACCGAAGTTAGTCCCATTGTGGGCAGTGAAAAGCAGTCGGAGGATTTGGTGATGTATCTGCTCAGCGGTTTTGAGGAAGACCCTGTGAAAATTTGGGATTCCAATATTTTCGGGAAATCACTTCACGACCTCGTAAACGAGGGACTTCATACAAAGCTCTCACGAATGCCTGTTGATGCTCGAATGCGTGTTCAGGAAACGGTAGAAAGAGTTATAAATGAAGGCTGCAACGGTCTTGTTTGTATCTTGTTGTAAATTTTGTAAAATCAATTATAAATTAAGACTAAAAGCCTAAATTTGCTCGCATTTTTAGGCTTTATTTATTGATATTGAGTATTGACAAAAAAGGCAAAAATGTATAAAATTATATGAGATATATATTTTTATATTTATAGTGTTAAATCTAACAGATTAAAAACGCTTATAGAGATATTCAAAAACCGGAAAGGAAGAAACAAAAAAATGGGTTTGACAATCGCACAAAAAATTATTAAAGCACATATGTTAAGTGGCGATATGACAGTAGGCAGTGAGGTAGCTCTTAAAATCGACCAAACTCTTACTCAGGATGCTACAGGTACTATGGCTTATCTTGAATTTGAAACAATGGGCATTGAAAGAGTAAAGACTGAGCGTAGTGTGGCTTACATAGACCACAATACATTGCAGTCGGGCTTTGAAAATGCAGATGACCACAGATATATTCAGTCGGTAGCTAAAAAGCACGGCATTTATTTTTCACGTCCCGGTAACGGTATTTGCCACCAGGTACATCTTGAACGCTTCGGCAAGCCCGGCAAGACACTCATAGGCTCTGATAGCCATACTCCCACAGGTGGCGGTATCGGTATGCTTGCAATGGGTGCCGGTGGTCTTGATGTTGCGGTTGCAATGGGCGGCGGTGCTTACTATATCACAATGCCGAAAATGTACAAGGTAAATCTTACAGGTAAATTAAGACCTTTTGTAAGCGCAAAGGACATAAGCCTTGAAATTTTACGTATTTTATCCGTAAAAGGTGGTGTTGGCGCTATAATCGAGTGGGGTGGAGAGGGAATTAAAACTCTTTCTGTTCCCGAACGTGCAACAATTACCAATATGGGCACAGAGCTTGGCGCTACAACCTCGATTTTCCCCTCAGATGAAATCACAAAGCAGTTCCTTATAGCTGAAGGCAGAGGCGAGGATTATGTTGAGCTTTCAAGCGATGAGGATGCCGAGTATGATAGAATAATTGATATTAACCTTTCGGAATTAGAGCCTTTAATCGCTTGTCCTCACAGCCCTGACAACATTGTGACAGTTGCTTCCTTAAAGGGTACCAAGGTTGACCAGGTTTGTATCGGCTCTTGCACAAACTCTTCTCTTATGGATATGTTAAAGGTTGCAGCTTTGCTTAAAGGCAAGGTAATCGACCCTTCAGTTAGTCTTTCAATCTCTCCCGGTTCAAAGCAGGTTTTAAAAATGCTCGCTGACTGCGGTGCTTTAACCAATATTTTAGCATCGGGAGCAAGACTGCTCGAATGTGCATGCGGTCCTTGTATCGGTATGGGCTTTTCTCCTAACAGTGCGGGTGTGTCACTTCGTACCTTTAACCGTAACTTCCTTGGTCGTAGCGGTACTGCTGATGCCAGCGTTTACTTGGTATCTCCTGAGGTTGCAGTTGCAGCCGCTTTAACCGGCGAAATCACAGACCCGAGACTTTTAGGCGAAATGCCGGAAATTACTATGCCCGAAAGCTTTACTATTGATGACACAGCAGTTATTGAGCCAGCAACTGTTGAAGAAGCAAAGACTCTTGAAGTGATGCGTGGACCCAATATAAAACCCTTCCCGCAGGAAATTCCTCAAGAGGATACCTTAAAGGCCCAGGTTGCTTTAAAGGTTGAGGACAATATCACCACCGACCACATTATGCCGGCGGGTGCTAAAATTCTTCCTTACCGCTCAAATATCCCGCATTTATCACAGTTCTGCTTTGGCGTTTGTGATACAACCTTCCCCGAGCGTGCAAAGGCTCTCGGTAGAAGTATTATTGTGGGCGGCTCTAACTACGGTCAAGGCTCATCTCGTGAGCACGCAGCGTTGGTTCCTATGTATTTAGGTGTTCGTGCTGTTATCACAAAGAGCTTTGCTCGTATCCACGTTGCAAATCTTATAAATGCAGGTATTATGCCTCTCACTTTCAAAAATGCAGAGGATTATGACAAGATTTCACAAGGCGATGCTTTGAGTCTTACAAATGTCTTTGATGGTATGGAAAAGGGAGAAATCACCCTTAAAAATGAAACAAACGGTGAAGAAATTACACTCGTTGCTGTATTTACAGAACGTCAAAAGGCAATTCTTAAAGCCGGCGGATTATTATCATATACTAAAAGTGAAGGAGAAAAATAATGGAAAATTACGTTAATGCTGCGGTTGAACAATTCCGCACAATTTTAGAAGAACAAATTGCAAGACAAAGAAAAATGGAAGCCGACAAGGCTTACACAGATTATAAGAAGCTTGATAAAATCATTATCGGTGTTTGCGGTGGCGATGGTATAGGCCCGATTATTTCTGCCGAGTCTGAAAGACTTTTGAAATTTATCTTAAAGGATGAAATCGCACAAGGTAAGGTAGAAATTCGCACTATCGAGGGTCTTACAATTGAAAACAGAATTGCTCACAACAAGGCAATTCCGGATGATGTTTTAGCCGAAATCAAGGCTTGTAACGTAATTCTTAAAGCACCTACCACAACACTTAAAGGCGGCACACTCGAAAGTGCAAACGTTGCAATGAGAAGAGAATTAGACCTCTATGCTAATGTTCGCCCCGTTTCAGTTCCTGAAGATAATATTGACTGGACCTTCTTCCGTGAAAATACCGAGGGCGAATATGTTTTAGGTTCACGTGGTGTTGAAATTCCCGACACTTTGGCATTTGACTTCAAGGTAACTACAAATGAGGGTACAAGAAGAATCGCTCGTGCTGCGTTTGAATATGCAAAGAATAACGGTAAAACAAATGTTGCCATTGTTACAAAGGCAAATATTATGAAGAAAACCGATGGCAAATTCTCTGAAATCTGTCACGAGGTTGCAAAGGATTACCCCGGTATCGAGGCAGAGGATTGGTATATCGACATTATGACTGCAAACCTTGTTAATCCAAGAGTTCGCTCAAAATTCCAGGTTATTCTTCTTCCTAATCTTTATGGTGATATTATCACCGATGAAGCTGCTCAATTACAAGGCGGTGTTGGTACTGCCGGCAGTGCAAACCTCGGTGATGTTTATTCAATGTTTGAGGCTATTCACGGTTCTGCTCCTCGTATGATGGAAGAGGGCAGAGGTAAGTATGCTAATCCTACAAGTATGTTTAAGGCAAGCGAAATGCTTCTTCGCCATATCGGCTTTACAGAGTATGCTGACAAGCTTGACAAGGCGCTCCACATTTGTACCGAGGTTGATGTTAAATACCACATCACCGGCAGAAGCGATGGCGCTACCTGTAGTGAGCTTGGCGACTACTTAATGGAAACCATCGAAAAGATGTAATATTTTAATCTGTTTAAATACAGAATAAAAACCTCCTATGGTCACATAGGAGGTTTTATGTTATACATAAATTAAATTTTTTCACCGATACATTCGCCCATTTTTACAGGGGTTTCAATATCTTTTTCGGTATTGGATAAATACTTTTCGTAAAGCTTTACCTTGTCCTTTTCTAAAAGCAGGACCACAGTGCTGCCACCGTATAGAAACATTCCTTTTTCCTCACCACGAGAAAAGGTGTATATATTATGATGGTTTTTGATTTTACCGACTAGCATAGCGCCGACTTCAATTTGAGCCACAGTGCCGAAATTGTCGGTTTCTAAAAATGTATATTCACGACAGTTTCTTATAAATACATCATAGCGTTCTAACGCAATTGGGCGCACAGTATGAAGCTTTCCTGGAATAAAAACATTTTCACTCTTTTTACCGTTGTCTAAATAGCAGTAGCGATGATAGTGGTTGACACAAAGTCTAAAAACGAGGCACAAACCATCAGTGAATTTTTCAGCTTTATTTTCATCATTTAACAAGGAGGATATTGTATAACTGCTTTGTTTTATAGGTAAAACTGTGTCTTTTGTAATTTTGTATGCGCTCAATAAACCATCACAAGGGGAAATAAGATGCGATTTTTCTTGGTCAATGGGGCGCAAATCGGGTTTGATTTTTCTGCAAAAACAATCATTAAAGCAGGAAAAATTATCAGAATAATAATCGGACAGGTCGATATTATTCTTCTTGACAAAACCTTTGATAAGCGGGATTGAAGTGCGAGAATCAAGAAATTTTCCGCATAGTTTTGAAAGAGCTCTGCTTGTGAGCGGTTTTAATATAAATCTGCCGACAGCAGTGTTATATAAAAACCTTAAAGAGCCACCTTCTCGTGTTTTAGAGTTCATATCTTTCACCGACCGCTAATGTTATAGGATTGTTGTAAAAAGAAGTATTGCAAATTCAATAATACCCAAGCCGATAAGCCAAAGTACGCCCTTGAAATTCATTTTAGGAAGCTTGAAGGGTGTGATAAAGAGAATAGCGGTAATGACAATTCCAATAATATAAACCCAAGTGATGTCTTTTGGAATAACGAAGGTGAATAAAGCAATAGATGGGAATATTATAGATGCTGTAGTAACAGGAAGTCCTAAATAAACCGTTCTTCTGCCGCCTTCTGTTTGTTGGCGTTCCTCTTCATCAACATTGAAGTAAGCCAATCTTATCAAAGCTGTTAATATGTAAAGGATTAACACACCAAACAGTAAAATGTTAAGTAGAATTGTTTTTGCGCCTGCGTGAACTTGGGGGTTGATTAAATCTCTGAAAATTTCGGAACGGCGTAAAAATGCCATACCTATACAAGCAGGTAAAACACCGAAGGCTACCAAATCGGAAAGAGAGTCAATTTGTATTCCGAATTTCTTTTCCTTTTCGGTACGATTTTTCTTTGTGTGAGCCACCTTACCGTCAAAAGCATCGCAAAGTCCGCAGAACAAAAGAAAGAATATTCCATAGTAAGGGTGGCCGAGTCCGTTAAGTGATACCGCAATACCGGCCCCTGCTGATAACAGGGAAAGGTAGGTTAAAATAACTGTATAATCATAAACACCTATCATATTTTTTTCTCCTCGATACAAAATATAAACTTAAAATTACAGTAACACCGCAAATTAAAACTGATAAATAGAAGGAAAGGGAACGACTGAATAACTCCAGCATTTCCGGATTGCCGATACCGTTATTTTTAAATGCGTCAATCATCAAAGCATCAGAAACGCCCATAGCCCCGGGAATTGGAATACAGTTTGAGCCGATTGAAATATAAATCTGTGAGATAAACAATTCCCAAGCATCCGTTAATGAGCAACCGGTTGACAAAGCAGTAAGTGGGATTACAAGAATTTGTGATAATCTTTGCAAGAGGTTAAAAATAAAGACTGCAAAAAACATTTTGCGTTTGCCCTTGAATTTTTCTGTATTTTCTCTGTAATCATCAATCCATTTTTCAAGCTTTAAGAGTTTGCGGTCAACCTTGCGAAGAAGCTTTATCCTGCCTAAAAAATTGATTACCGCAGCACAAAGCTTGTGAAGCGAAACAGGCTTTGTAAAAAGCATCACAAAGAATAAGAACAAAACAATTTGAACTAAATATCCCGCAACAATTAAGATGATAGAGGAAAGAGAAAAACGAAGTAATGTAGAGGGTGAAATTATAATGACTGCAATACCTAAAAACACAATAGCTAAAGTGTACATCAAAAGGTTTGCTATAAGTATTGCGGTGGTCATAGCACCCGAAATACCGTTTTTAATCATAAAAAACGCACTTGCAGGTTGTCCTCCTGTAGCAGAGGGTGTTATGGCTGAAAAATAAATGTCTGAAGCCGAATAGACAAATCCGTGTCTCAACTTCTTCTTAAAACCGAAAGAGTTGCAAATACACAAAATTGCGAAAGCTTCAAAAAATATAAAACCCAACATAGAAATAATGGCGCATATCAGCCATTCGGGTTTTGCTAATTTCACATAACTCCAAAAAATATTGATTGAAAAATCTTTTATTTGGGAAACGACAGCCCAAATGCTAAGCGCAGCTATTCCGACAAATAAAATTGAAAACCAAATACGGCTTTTCCAATCAAAAGAATCAGATTCTTTGTCGGTGCTTTGCACTTTAGTATTGATTTCTTTACTCAAATTGCTCGTTTCCTTTCTTTAAAATTTTGTCATTGATTTTTTTGTAAATTCTGCCCACATTAAATTTATGCGATAAGTAAATAGAAATTTCACAAACAATAATTGCGGCGGGAATATCTAAAATCACGTGCTGCTTTACAAAAAGCACAGATAAAAACACAAGGACTGCAAAAACAAACCAAGCAGGTTTTAGCCATTTTCCCGGCTTTTTAAGCTTGTGTGCAGTTCTAAAAAGTATCCAACTGTCAACACAGTGAAGTGAAGGCAAAAGATTATCGGGAGTATCAACCGAATAAATAAGGTTAGTTAAATAAGAAAATATACTGTTGTCCTGAATGTCGCCTCGTGTCATTGTGGTAGGAAATGTAATGAAAATTAAAAAGCAAAGGCTCTTTGCCAAAAAAACCGATGCCATTACCTCGTAGCACACATTTTCACTTTCTCTGCAAACAAAGAAATATCCTATAAACCACTGTACAAAGGCTAAAATGTAAATTAAAATAAAGCAGGGTATAAATGGAATTTTAGTATCAATTAAGGTTGTTATGTTAAAATGATGAAAATTTGAATTTATAAGTCTCGAAAAGTAGAACGAAAAGAATGTAATGAAAAAATAAAGTGCTATTGTTATCCAAGCATAAGGCGGGATAATTTTATTTATTTTGTTTTTAATCAAGTGCATCCCTCACTTTTTATAAGCCATATCACTTAAAACTAAAATATTATATCACATTTTGTCGATTTTTGCAACATATATGGTATTTACCAATAATTTCTTACCATAAAATTCATAAAAAGCCTTGCAAAGCAAGGCTTTTTATAGTGAGTGAATTTAAAGAGTACCGGTTACAACTAAAGTTGTAGTTCCGGGAGTGACAGTCCAGCTTCCGTTTTCATTTTGTGTTGCCGTAGCGGCAGGAACTGTGATGGTGCCATCATTGGTTCTGAAAAGTCCTGTTGTTGTGTTATAGGTGTAAGCGGTAGTAGCCACTCCGTTTATTGTTACAGAGGCGATGTCAATAATCGGGTCAAAGGTATCGGTCAAAATTACTGAATCTGTAGCAACTGCGGCAGTTGTTCCGTAATTAGAAATTGTAAAGGTATAGGTGACAGTGCCGTTACAGGGAACAACGGTCGGCTCGAGTGCCTTTGTAATACTAAGCTCGGGCTCGGTGCTAAGTGCAATGGTAGCAGTAGCTATAATATCCTGGCATATACCATCACCCGAAACTGTTGCATTGTTTATAATGGTAGAGCCATCCGACAATGGTGCAAACTCATTTGCTCTTGCTTGGTAAATCAAAAGTCCGTTGCTATTTGCTGGAATTGCAATACCGCTTATAACTAAAGGCGGACCTCCTTCTGTGGTTGGAGCCGTTTGCAATATGCCATCAATATAAAAACGAACCGAATCTGCAATATAGTTCAAGGGATAAACGACTGTCGTTCCATCGGCTAAGGTATAGGCACCAAGGTCATCGGTAACTGTAAGGCCTGCAAAATCCGAGTCTCCGCTATTGATGATGCTTACAACATAGGTTATAATATCACCCGTGGTATAGCTGTCGGGAAGAGGGTCTTTAGTAGTAGATAAAACGTTTCGAATCTCTCCTGTTACAATGTTTGAATTTACGGTGTTGTCACCATAGGTTAAAGTGGCAAAATTGGTAAAAGTTGCCATTTAATTTCCTCCTTTTTAAAATTTGAAAAAACAATCAAGCACAGATGGACAAAAAATGCTTGTGTCTTCATTTCAATATATGCCAAAGCATTGGTTTTTGAACCAGCCTTTAAGGACGGTTTTTAGGTGGCTTTCGGCTCATTGTCACGTATAGGCGTTAGCCTTATACGCTTCGCTTCACCAAAATCCCCGCAAAAAACCGCACCTTTAAGGTCGCAGAATTTTGTAAATAAAGGAGTTTTTGATGTGCGAGGCACAAAACACAAGTACAGCGAAAAATACTTGTTTCAAAATCTGATTCAAATCCCGGTGCTTTGGCTATGCCAAAAGAAGTAGTATTGCAACTTGAGATATTATATGCTATAATTTTGTTGTTTAAATTGGGAGGGAGATATATTGAAAACAACTAAAAACAGTTGTGACTTCAAAGAAATTTTAATCAACCTTATATTTGCGTTAGTTGTAGGTTTATTTACAGGCTGTGTCGTTTTCGGTTTTAAATATGTCTCATCTTTAACTATAGAGCTTTCGGGTAACTGTTATTCATATATAAGAGAAAATCCTGAATTTTTACCGTTTTTTCTTTGCGTAGTTGCACTACTTTCGCTAATTGCTTTTCATATTGCAAAATGGGAGCCTTCTTCTAAAGGCGGCGGAATGACAACAGCAATTTGTGCTATCAAGGGTTATCTTTCATTAAAATGGTTCAAAAATCTTTTAGCGGTTTTTGTTTCAGCTCATATTTCTTTTTTTGTGGGACTTCCTCTCGGAAACGAGGGGCCAAGTGTTCAAATCGGAACAAACATCGGTAAAGGTAGTGCGCTTCTTTTCAAGCAAAGGACAGATAAAACACAAAGAGAGCTTATGACTCTCGGTGCAACATCCGGCTTTGCTTGTGCTACATTTGCACCGATTTCGGCATTGTTTTACGCTTTGGAAGAAATAAAAATAAAACTTTCGTTTTTGCGTGTATTTTCGCTTTTCATATCAGTAGCTGCCGGTACGACTGTCAACTTTTTGTTATCGAAAGTATGCGGAATTTCGCCATATTTATTCGATTTCAAAATTACATACAAATTGCCCTTTAAATACAGTTTGATTACCGCCTTAATAGGCGTTGTTTGCGGACTTTTTGCAGTCGCTGTCGGAAAACTTCATTTGCTTATTTTTGATTTTGTAAATACAAAGCTCAAAAAGCTTAATCTGAAACTAAAGTTTTTAATACTCTTTGTTTTGATTTTTGTTTCGGGATTTTTTCTGTCTGAAATTTTAGGCTCCGGACACTCCTTGATAGAGCTTTTATTAGAAAAGAATTTCGCTCTTTATTTGTCTGCTTTGATTTTAGCACTTCGACTTATTTTTTTTGTGTTTTTAAATGGTGCGGGTGTGACGGGTGGATTGTTTTTACCAAATTTAGCACTCGGTGCCCTTGTAGGTTCTATAATGTCCAATCTCTTTGTAGGACTTGGGATTATCGAAGAAAAGTTTGTGCCAATAATAATTATAGTTTCGATAGTGGCTTTTTTGGCATCGATTTTAAAAGCACCGATTACAGCAATTTGCTTTTCTTTAGAGGCACTCTGTGGGATTTATAATATTTTGCCGATTTTAGTGGCTGTTGTAGTAAGCTTTTTAATTGTGAAGCTTTTAAGGTTCATATCATTTACTGAAATTATTGTTGAAAGACAAGAAAATTTATAAAAAATGGGTCGCCCTCAAAAGAGAGCGACCCAATATTTTTTGATGATTATTTTATTGTTACAGTTCCGTTTTCGCCTTCAAATTTAACCCATTTTTCTTGGCTGTTTGCAGCTTCTTCTCCGGTTAAATTGAGCTTTATTTCGGTTTCATTCTTGTCAGTTTCCTTAATTCTGAATTTAAGGTAAAACAAAACACCGTTTTCATCTACGTCCTTATTTTCAACATTCACAAAATTCAGAACACCATTGTATGTGCTGAATTCGTAGTTTGTTAAGAAATCGCCTTTTTCATACTCGACATAAGTAAGCACCGAGTCATCATATTCGAAATTAAGGAAATAGCCCATAACACCCGGATTTTTGTAAACTCTTACAGGTACTTTAATGGTGTCTCCGACTTTTCCTTCGACACTTTCAACTTCGATAGTAGGTGAAGTGCGGAAACCAAATCCACCGTTCAAAGTAACGATAGTTAAAACTATTGCGGCAATAACTACTATGGCAGAGGCAGCGATGATAATTACTTTTTTGTTCTTAAAAATGCTTTTCATAATTTATGTACACTCCATCATTTGAACTTGATTTTGAGCAGAATATAAATCTCGGCACAAATCAAAAAATTGCAAATAAATCTTGCTTACTTAAATATAATATATTAAAGGACAATATTTTGTCAAGAAGTAAATTATTATCCTTGACAATAAGAAGCAAAAAATATATAATATCATTTATATGGGCTCATATAGTCCATAGGTACGAATATAAGAAATGTAGAGGTTATTACTAATGGCTAAAACTATCAAACTCACCGATGACGGTCTTAAAAAGCTTCAGGATGAACTTGAATACCTTAAAACAAATGGTCGTGCAGATATTGCAGAAAAAATTAAGGTAGCCAGAGGTTACGGCGACCTTTCCGAGAACAGCGAGTATGATGAGGCAAAAAATGAACAAGCCAAAATCGAGGCTCGTATTCTTGAAATCGAAACAATGCTTAAAAATGTTGAAATTATTGCAGATGTCAAGGGTAAAGCTAAAAGCGTTGTTATCGGCGTTACGGTTAAGGTTTTGGATTTGGAATACAACGAGGAGGATGTTTACCGTGTTGTAGGACAGACCGAGGCAGACCCCAGAAACGGAAAAATTTCGGATGAATCACCTGTAGGCAAAGCACTTCTCGGCAAAAAGGTTGGCGATGAAGTTGTTGTTGAAGCACCTGATGGTGAATTTAAGCTTAAAATTTTAGAAATTTCAAAGTAAAGACTTTTAAATTCAGAGGAGAAAAGAACTTATGGCTCAAAACAATGCAAAGCCTCAAGGCGAGGGACAGGAGCTTAACGAGATATTAAGACTTCGCCGTGAAAAGCTTACCGCTTTAAAGGAATCGGGCAATGACCCCTTTTTAATCACAAAGTTTGATTTTGATAACGATTCTGCTAATATAAAAGCTAATTTTGAAGAGCTTGAAGGCAAAACCGTAAAAATTGCCGGTCGTATTATGGCTCGCAGAATTATGGGTAAGGCTTCCTTTGTCGGCATTTCCGATTCGACAGATAAAATTCAGCTTTATGTTCGCAGAGATGATGTGGGCGAGGAGATATATGCCGCTTTCAAAAAGTGGGATATTGGTGATATTGTCGGCGTTGAAGGTTTTGTTTTCAAAACACAAACCGGTGAAATTTCTGTTCACGCAAACAAGATTACACTTCTCTCAAAGTCTTTAATTCCGCTTCCCGAAAAGTTTCACGGTCTTACCAATAATGATTTGCGTTTCCGCCAAAGATATGTTGACCTTATTATGAACGATGATGTTAAGCGTAACTTTGTTGTTCGCTCACAGTTTATCAAGTATATGAGAAAATATCTTGATGATATGAACTATATCGAGGTTGAAACTCCTGTACTTAATACTATTGTTGGAGGTGCTGCGGCAAGACCCTTTATCACACACCACAACACACTTAATATTCCTATGTATATGAGAATTGCTACCGAGCTTCCCTTAAAGCGCCTTATTGTTGGCGGTATGGACAGGGTTTACGAAATCGGCAGAATTTTCAGAAACGAGGGTATGGACCCCAAACATAATCCCGAATTTACAACAGTTGAATTGTATCAGGCTTATGCCGATTTCCACGATATGATGGATATTGCAGAGGGTATTATTTCGGGCGCCGCAATGGAAATTCACGGCACCTATGAGGTTGAGTGGATGGGCGAGAAAATAAACCTTGCTCCCGGTTGGCGCAGACTCACAATGGTTGATGCTGTTAAGGAATACGCAGGTATCGATTTCGGCGCAATTACCGATGATGCCGAGGCAGTAGCCGCCGCCGAAAAAATCGGCGTTGAGCTTGCAGATACTGCAGATAAAACCTGGGGTAACGCACTTTACGCTACCTTTGACCAAAGGGTAGAGGAAAAGCTTATCCAACCTACATTTATCACAATGTATCCTGTTGAGGTTTCACCTCTAACAAAGGCATCTCCCGAAGACCCACGACTTACCGAGCGTTTTGAACTTTTCGTTTGTCACAGTGAGCTTGCAAATGCTTATTCCGAGCTTAACGACCCGATTGTTCAGCGTGAGCGCTTTATGAAGCAGTTAGAGCTTCGTGACAGAGGCGATGATGAGGCAGAAATGCTTGATGAAGATTTCTTAACTGCTATGGAATACGGTATGCCTCCCACAGGCGGTATGGGTATCGGTATCGACAGAGCAGTAATGTTACTTACAAACTCCGACACCATCCGTGAGGTAATCCTGTTCCCGACGATGAAGCCTTTGGACTAATGCAGTTCAAAGAAACTCAGTAGTTATGCGGGTTTTCGGTGGCTTAGCACCTTAAAAGACCACGCCACTACGCCAACTACTACGCCAATTTTCACAAGAGATTTGCAGTGAAAAGTAACTATGATAGTAAGACAAAAGGGCCGTGCAGACCGCACGGCCCTTTCATTATATCTAAAAAAATTAAAATTATTTTTCTAAAAGTTATGAAGAGATATGTAGAGTTGTGTTCGGTAGCATTAGGGAAAGTACTGTCAACAGTGGCTCTGAAGCCCTAACGCGCGATTGACAAACAGTGTCGAAAGTTGTATTATAGTATCGGTGATTCGCACCCTTAGAGGCTCCCATAACGGTAGGCGGTTAGCCCTTCTTTACTAAGGAGGGGCACTTTTCCCTCCTAAATGAAAGGAGGGGTGCCAATGGTTACTTACGAGACTTTGTTCCTTTTCGGTTCACTTGTTGTAGCAATTATCGCACTTGTTATTGACATAACAAAAAAGAAATAACCGCCCCTCGCCAAAAGTGCGGTTATTTCTTTAACCCATTATTAGGCTGACCGTCTATCGGTAGCCTCTCTGCTTATATTATAGCAGATTTTACAGATTTGTCAATATTGCAAATCTTATCATACATTTTTCTGCATTATTCTTAATATCAATTATATTTTTCTTGATTGTCAAGAAAAAAATTGGAAAATATTGTTGAATTTTATTACTTTTTATGGTAGAATATTTTGTACTAGTAGCGGACAAGTTCTTTTTTTCGACTCTGAGTTTATGGTATACTATTTGCCTAAACTTGTGTTGGAGTTGAAAAATGGAACAACTAATAATTTTTTGTCCGTATCTTATAAACAAGAGAGGGACTAAAAGGATGTGCAAAGCACTGTTAATTTCAGAGGTTATAATAAATGAGTGTATCGATAAAAAATATCCTCTGAACACATCGAAATTACAAAAAATTTTATATTTCATGCAAAAGGAACATTTAAAAAAATACAATATTCCTGTATTTGATGAAGATGTTGTTGCATGGGAATGTGGGCCAGCGATATCAGAAATTAATGATTTTTTTGTTGTTGGTAGGCTTGGCTTTGAAACAAAAGTTGAACAAAGTATTGTTTTGAAAGATTCTCACCAAGATGTTATGGATATTGTATTGAATAAATATGGGACGATATCACCATCTGATATGGCGGAATTATCTAAAAACGAAACCGCTTGGAGTATAATATGGAACGACGGAAAAGGAAAGAATGGTGTTATACCTTTAGAATACATATATCCTCCTTCTGATCGAGATGTTAGTCCTATAGAGGATAGCAAGGATGAATAAAACAAAAACAATTACAGAGCTAAAAAATGAAATTATTGCGTTGTTACTTCTTGATTCAGAACAAATACTCAATAAAATTCAGGTGGATTTTGAAGAATATACAATTACCGAAAAACAGGCTAATAGTATTGTCAATCACATACTTAAGAGCAAGAGTGTTGAAACAATTGAGAACAACCTTTTTGATTTGTATAGCTCGAAAAAAGATTTGCCAGATTTTATAAAATGCATTTATCAAAGTTATAGGAACGCACTGAGCATAAAGAATAAAAGCGTTAAACTGCCAAGCAATTATACAATAACATCAATTGAGTATATAAAAGCACAACAGGCAGAAGCTACCGAAAAAATAGCCGAATCTGAAAAACTGTTGTCAAAATTACTAGGTGACTCAAAAAATATACGCCAGGAATTCGAGGAGAGAATAAATAAAACTAAAGATAGTATTATTCTGTTGACTGTAACTGTTCTTGGTATTTTTTCTTCTTTGACTTTTTCGCTATCAGGGTCATTAAGTATTCTTAATAATGTTTTTGATACGGGAAATTCCCTTGCTGAAACGTTGTTTAAGTTTTCTTTAATAGGAATATTTGTTGCTGATTTAATCTTTTTATTGATATATACTATAGCAAAAATCAATAATAAATCAATAGCGATGCATTGCTCAAGATGTAAAACTACAAGTTATATTTGTCAAAACTGCGATGTAAGAAATGGAACTGAAGAAAACGCCTTTAAATTCAAAAAAGAATGTTTTGGTTGCGAGCATAAAAACACAAGTTGTCAAGAATGTCAGGAAAAACGCAAAACGATATTTTGTAAAATGAGACATAAGTTTTATTATATTTATTTTATCAATATTGTTTGTGTAATCGTGATGGTGATATCTTTGTTTATGGGAATTACGGGACATGGGAATTTTTCATTTAATGACAACAATAGCAATAATTCAGTTGTTAGCGACACTGTAGACTCTTCAAACGAAAATTCTCATAATGAGGAAGAGCATGATGCTACACAATCAACAAGTAATGTTGGTGACGTTACACAACAGACAGAAACAACGACTTCTCAAAATAATGCTTCGGCAGTAGAATGAGTTGATATATTAATGCTTGTCTGTTTAAAAACTGTAGATACGTACATTAATATAAAGGCAGCATTACCTTTTGGTAGTGTTGTCTTTTTGTAACTATTGAACTTGGGGAGAATCTATATGGAAAAATTCCTAGAAATAGCAAGTGATTTTAGAAAAGCAATTGAAGAGGCTCGTGATGCGGGGGAATTTGATAGGGATCAGCGTTTTATACAATTCCCCAAGGCTTGTTGTGGAATAACAACAGATTTGTTAGCGAAGTTTTTGATTGATAGTGGATTTAATGGTTCATTAAAATATGTTGGTGCAACATGCCGAAAAAAAGCATTAGGACTTCCTAGCCATGCATGGTTGGAGATAGATGATTCTGTAATAATAGATATTACCGGAGATCAGTTTAAAAACTATCCGCCACCTCTTAAATTTAATATCCCCGTTTATATCGGTGAATATATCGACTTTTTCAATTCTTTTGAAATAGATATTAAAGATAACTATTATGTTGACTATATTCTAAATGATACACGTAGTAGGAACTATCTTAGCCGTGCTGAATTATATAAAATAATTCTCAAATATCTGAATTGTTATTGATTGAAAAAAGGTTGTAAAATAGTTCTATTTATGGTATTATAATTATGGGTAATTATATCTTATTCGAAAGGAGGGGCGTTTGTGAGTTCTAATAATTCAATTTTGACTCGAGTTTTTACACAAAACATGTTAAAAGAGCTAATAGAACAACAAAGGGATGTTACGCTGATTTCCAAAGTTGTGAAAAGATATGAACTTTCATATAATGGCGAATCTAAAAACGAAAATATCATTTCAGAGATATATGAGTATTTAGGTTCTTCTTATCGTAACGAATATTTTTACAAAAACACATTACTCAACAAATTGCTTATAAACGCTCACCGATTAAAGACAACCACTGCTTTAACTGAGGTTCCTATTGCAAAATCAAAAGCGGATTTTATTATGATCAATGGAAAAGCGGTTGTCTACGAAATTAAAACGGAATTAGACACATTTGAAAGATTAGAAACCCAAATTACTGACTATTATAAGGTGTTTGACCATGTTTGTGTAGTTACTAGCGAAAATCAATCCGAAGAATTGCTTGTTAGATTCAAAGACAGTCCAGTCGGTATATACATACTAAGTAACAAAAACACATTAAGACGACTTAAAGAACCCGAAACATATCGAGATGAATTACAAAAAGATCAAATTTTTAAAATACTTAACAAGCCAGAATATGAAAACATAGTAAAGAGAATCAAAAAACAATTACCTAACGTAACACCTGTCAATTACTATAGTGAATGCAAAAAGATTGTATGCGAAATGCAATTAGACGAATTGTATGACTTGTTCCTAAAAGAATTGAAAAAGCGTAATCGGATAGATATTATCGATTTTAGCAGCATTCCATATCCGTTAAGATTTCTCGTATATTTTTCCAAATTCCAGAAAAATCAACTTGAAGAATTAAACAAATATCTTAACCAACCGTTCAAAGGAGTGAAATAATGTATTATCCTATACTTAGAGGTAGGCAAAACGAACTACTTGCCATAAAAGAACTATTAAATAAATCTGTATTGAGCGATAAAATCGTTCCCATTATTGAACCTGTAAAACTGTCCCCCACTTTAGTTAATACATTAAACGCTTTTAGCAACGCAAAACGGAGTTTAGCCTTGATTCGAAATCCTAAAGTTGGATCGTTTTCTGCAGATGCACGTAATTCTAAAAACGCACAATATAAGGAAAAATTGCAGGAGACAATTAAAAATCAGGATATAAAGAGAAGTTATATTGTTGATAAAACGACTCCTGATAAAATAGCCAAATTGCATCAAAACGGTGTTTCCGATTCGGAAATAGTAGCTATTTGTGACAATCCAGATGCTATTAAATTTTACGATATGGCTTTTGGCGGAAATTCTGATGTAAAAACGGTTGTTCCATATGCTCCTGCCTTTAGGAGAATTCGAAACGGAAGAATCCTTTTAGAAGATAAATTTAACAAAAAAACTCGAAATCAAGATTATGCTGATGAACCGGATGAATTCTTTTCTAATGATCACCTCTATTACGAAGAGGACGGATACTTAGGTTTTTCTGATTACTCGATTATTGGCGGAGAATATTCCGAATCTGGTTTTGCTCCGTACGCTGTTGCTATTCATATCGTGTATTTTGACGAAGCAAAAGAATTGAGAGTGCATCATTTTGTTTCTATAGACAATGACGACGCAAAAGACCCTGCGAATAAGTTTTATCAAGCGGTCAGTCAGTTAGTTGAGTGGAACAAAACAAAAAAACTCGATACTATTGCAATGAAAACTTTCGAGAAAATTTGTGAGGAACAATCATACCCTGGCCTTGGAGTAGTTAAAAAGCTATCTGTAATGCATCATTTAGAATTAATTGGACGTTATTTGGACGGAGATATAAAATGATTTTTTGTAGTGATTGTTTTTGCAATCCGGAAGTTAAATCTATTATAGAGAAAAGAGGGACAAAAGGTAATTGCCCGATATGTGGCGCCGAAAATGTGCCTATTTATGACACAGAACAAGATGTGGCTTTGGTAGGTATGTTTGATAACCTTCTTTCTATCTATACAGCGGAAAATGATTTGCCTGATAGTTACCCATTAGACGAACGAAGAACGCTGGTTGATGCGATAAAAAACGAGTGGGATATTTTTTCAAATATTTCGGATAATTGTATTTTAGATATTCTTAAAAGTTTAGCACCAACTATTTTAGAAGATTATCCTGTAGTATTTGAAAAGCTTGTAGGTATTCCTGAAAAATACGACAAAGAATATTTACAACAAAATTCTATTTTACGTACCGATAGTTGGGACGATTTTGTTGAAGCAATAAAGCATAAAAATCGTTTTCACACTGACCTTATAGACAAAAAGCGTTTAAGGGAATACTGTATTAACATTGGAAAAGATATTAATATGGGAAAACAGCGTTTTTATAGGGGCAGGATTTCAAGAACGAGAGACGGTTTTTCGCCAAGTGAAATGGGTGCGCCTCCGATAGAATATGCTACAGACGGAAGAGCTAATTCAGCTGGCATTAGCCGTTTGTATTTAACGAATCATAGAGGAACTACATTCCATGAAATTCGTGCTGCAGAATACGACTATGTAACAATAGGAACATTCAAGTTGCTTTCTCCAATTAAAATTGTGGACTTAAAGTTGATACATAAGATAAGTCCTTTTGGTGAAGATGTTGATTGTATGGCACTTGCAATAAATAGAGAACATCTTTTGAAAATCAATCAAGAAATGAGTAAAACTATGAGGCGTGGCGATAGTCCGTTAGATTATTTGCCAACACAATATATTTGTGATTTTATAATGTCTATCGTTGATGAGGATGGGAAACCGATCTTCCACGGGATTGAGTATCAAAGCGCAATGCATAATAAGGGGTCTAACCTAACTGTTTTTTTTCCAGAATTGTTTAAATGTACATATAGTCGTACATATGAGGTGAAAAAACTAAATTACTTTACAGACATCGTAGCAAATCACAAGTCATAAAACAAACTGATAGCCCGTCTCGATATGAGACGGGCTATTTGCTATTAAAATTTTATCCCTTTATAAATGTAATACGGTTTTGAGTAAAGATAAGTGCCATTCCTATCTGCAGTTACTAGTTCTTTTATAAACTCCTCGTATTCCTCTTTGGTAAGAACTCCTGTGTTTTCACCTTCTACCCAATCGGTTGTTTCGCCGACAAGCCAACCTATGTTTTGACTGAACTCATAGCCGAACATACCTTCTTTATATTCGGTTTCGATAACACTGTGGACAAATATATTGTTTTCAAAAAATCCCGAATTATTAAATACTCCATAAACCCGTCTGCCCATCCAGCCGTCAAGGTCATCCATCCAACCTTGTTTTGTGACAGCGTATGCGTGTATGCATTTTGTAATCAAATCTTGATTCTCACCGTTATAAACCACGCTATCAAAATCGGCGTGCACACATATTACCATTCCACCGGGTTTCAAGATCCTGTTTATTTCATTGACAAAAGTGTCTTTATCACTAATGCATTCAAGTAAATCTTTGGTTAACACCAAGTCAAATGTATTGTCGGGAAAGTCAAGCTTTCCTACACAGTTCATAACTTTAAGTTCTACAGGTGCGCCGTACGGAATAACACCAAAATTCCTATCAGTTACATCTACGCCTATTGCTTTTGTGACTTTACCTGGAAATTCGCTTATAATTCCGTTAAGATAGCCTGCATTCCTACATCCTAAATCCACAATAGCGGCATTATCGGGCAGGTCTATTAATTCGTATATCGCTTCATTAAGCGATGATTTGTTTATTTTCATAATAATTCTCCTTAAAATAAAAAATACTGTTGATAGCATTTGTGCCGTCAACAGTACAATAAAAAGTTTAGTTTCTTTTCATCATTCGTTTAGGCACAAAGCGAAATAAGCCTGTACCTAAATCAGATACAAGCCTTCATCGTCTGCGTCGAATGATGATAGAGAACATAACCTCAACCTCCAATTTTATTTACTTAATGATAACATCTACAAAAACCTATGTCAAGCAAAGAACTTTATTATTTAAATTTGGATAAAACTAATTGTAGATTAGATAACTATTGACCGTTGTATATAACACAAAAATATGGTAAAATAAAACATAATTATAAATGAATTTAGGTGTGTTGTATGAGAGAACCATATCAAATATTATCAATCCCATATCGTATCATTGACGGTATGCCTTTGTTCTGTATCTTTCATAGATCAGATAGTAGTTATTGGCAGTTTATTGCAGGTGGTGGCGAAAATGGAGAAACACCGATTGAAGCTGCCAAAAGAGAAACAATAGAAGAAATGGGTGTTGAGCCAAAAAACATCAAGCAGCTCACCTGTATCGCATATGTTCCGGCAGAAGTTGTTGCGGAAAGCAGACGGCAACATTGGGACAAAAACACTTATGTAATTCCTGAGTATTCTTTTGCCTTTGAGTGTGATTCAGATCCTACTCTATCCCTCGAACATATTGAATATAAATGGCTTACATATGATGAGGCACGAAAACTGTTAAAATGGGATTCAAACAAGGTTGCCATGTATGAAATCAAAACCCTACTGGAGAATAAATAATGATTGCTCTATTATCTAACGGTATCACAAGCGAAGCATTAAGAAACGCTTTAAGAGAATATATTGCTCCGTTATCAAGTGCGGCTGTTGTTGTGACAGCAGATAATGAATATAAAGAGCGTAATTATCATGTTCCTCGTGTCGTAGACGCGCTTGAAGAGTATGGTTTAAGTGTTGATACCTTTGATTTGGATACACAAGATGCTTCCGAATTGTTAAAGTACGATGTGGTTGAATTTATAGGTGGCAACCCCTACTATTTGCTCAATTCAATTTATGTACATAATGCATCGGCCGTAATTAAACAACTTGCCGAGGAAAGGGTATTGCTTGGATGGAGTGCGGGTGCAATGGTGTTTACCCCGTCTATTGAGATTGTTGACAAATTAACTCCGGAAATAAATATAGTTCCTCTTGATGATCTCGAAAGGCTGTGTTTGACAAATACACACTTAATTCCTCACTATAATAAATTTCTCAAACGATTTGATAAATTAGAGGATATTTGCAAAGCGTACGAACAAGAACACAATTGCTCTATTGTTAGGCTTGATGATGGTGATGGAATAATTATAGATAACGGCATTGAAACACTAATTAAAGGATAGTAATCTCATAAAGGAAGATTATAATGACATTTGAAGAAAGAAAAGCACTTGTAAAATCATATCTTGGAAAGACGGTAGATATTAAAATAGACCGCCCCATAGGTTATGTGCATAAGAAAGAAAATTACTGCTTAACATATCCAATCAACTACGGATATGTACCTGGTGTTTTAGGTGGTGACGGTGAAGAACTAGATGTTTACTTACTTGGTGTGAACGAGCCCGTAACCGAGTATAAAGCCAAAATAATCGGCATAGCTCATAGAGAAAACGATGTTGAGGACAAGCTTGTTGCTGCACCAGTTGGTTTGAATCTTACTAAGGAAGAAATCGAACGAGCCATTCATTTTCAAGAGCAATATTACGAAACACACATTGAGATTATTTGAAAGGTCTTAACATAATGGATAAAAGATTAGTTGGAAAATGGTATAAAAAAGATTTGGGTGAAACCATTAACATTTTCGATGAAAGCCCACTTCGTATGAAAATGTCCTTTACATCAAGCGGTTATTATAACTTTGAGCCTAACTGTGTTTATGAAAAAGACGGATATCTTTGCTATGAAATAAATGACGAGTATTTTAGAATGGTTTATCACGTTAGGTACGCCGACGGTTCTCTTGAAGGATTTTACACACAGCACGGTAAAGAAACTCCTGTAAAGTATGAAAAAATTGACGATGTTCCTGAAGATGCACCATATAAATTTGTTGCACCGGAAGTGTATGTCCCAAATTCCGATAAAACAAGAATAGAAATTCTTAAAGAATATCCTGAATATGACCGAAACAAAGAGTACGGCTGCAGTAACGAATTTGTATTGGGTGGAGATGCACCTAAAATACTGCAAAAGTACAATTATAATGATTACATAAACGGTTTAGATAATCGGACAGACTCGATTGTTTTCAAACTTCTGGATTTTGTGTGTGACCACTTTGGTCATAACGGTACAGGAGGAATTAGTTCCGGCAGAAAAATCACCGACATTATTGAGTTTTGCGAAAGAAACGATAACAAAACAAACTGTCGCGGTCTTGCGATTCTTTTAGCTTCTTTACTTCGTTTAAACGGAATAAAAGCACAACATATTACCTGTTTGCCTTATGAAGATCCGTTCGATGATTGCCACGTGGTAGTGGATTGTCTGTTGCCATCAGGGAAACGAATTATGTTAGATCCGACATGGAGATTGTATTTGAAAGACAAAGACGGAGAATATGTTTCTCTTCCTCGTTTAAGAGAATTATTACTCGCAGATGAGCTGATTTTTGAAAATCCCACGGCTGACTATAATGGTAATGGATTTGCCAAAGAGTATCATAGAAATTATATGACTAAAAACACTTTCCGTTTTGCACGTTGTACCCTTAATAAAGACGGTGTTGACGGTCGTACGGAAACTTCACGGTATATTGAGTTGATTCCAATGGGCTATCCCATAGATAAGTTCTCTGAAAACAAAAAAGCAGAATTTGTTTATAATGATATTGAATTTTGGAAGATGTAAGTTATGAAGATACATATAATCGGATGTAGCGGCTCTGGCAAAACATATTTAGCTGAGGCACTAAGTGAAAAGTATAATATTCCGCACTTTGATTTAGATGATATTCAGTGGGATAACAATGCAGATGGTTATGGCGTTAAAATGCCTATTGAAAAGCGCACCGAATTACTAAACGATATTCTTAAAAATGACAGATGGATAATCGAGGGTGTATATTACGCTTGGGTTGGAAAGTGTTTTGAAGATGCAGACGAAATCTATGTGCTTGATATACCTAAATGTGTTTATACTTATAGAATTATAAAGCGTGCCATTAAAAGAAAACTTGGCCTTGCAAAAGGCAAAAAAGAAACTTTAAAATCTGTTTATAATCTTCTTAAATGGACGGACACTTTCCAAAATCAAAGTATGGTTGAAATCAGAAAGATACTTACGAAATACCCATCTAAAACTGTATGGCTTAAAAGCAAAAGAGATGTTGAAAATATATTGAAGGGGTGAAGTAATGTTAACTCATAAAGGAACAAAAACTATAATTTCCGAAAGATTAATATTGCGCAAATTTCGAGTTGATGATGCCACGGATATGTTCAACAATTGGGCGAGTGACGAAAATGTCACGCGTTTTTTGACTTGGAAACCACACGAATCGGTTGATGCAACAAAACAATTATTAGAAGGTTGGGTTGCAGCTTATGATAACGAAAAAACATATAACTGGGTAATTGAATATAAAGGACAAGCCATCGGTTCAATATCTGTCGTCCGGCTAAGCGATAAATGTGAATATGCTGAACTTGGTTATTGTTTAGGTTGTGATTATTGGAATAAGGGTATTATGTCCGAAGCCGCAAATGCAGTAATAGATTATCTTTTTGCGGAAATCGGGGTAAATCGCGTTGGTATATCTCATGCGACTGAAAATCCCGGTTCCGGAAAAGTAGCGCAAAAATGCGGTATGTTTTATGAAGGAACTAAACGGGAATATTTCAAAACATCAACAGGGAAATTCGTTGATATAGTAGATTATGGTATAACACGAAGTGACTGGGAACGAAAAGATAAATCTAAATCAAACACAGACATTGTTATACAAACAAATAAAACACGCTTTGGACTTCGCACGGTTGGTGTTATGGTGCGCGACGGGAAAATACTTGTCCAACGAGAAAAGGACGGAACGGAGTATGCTCTCCCTGGCGGTGCAGTTCAAATGCTTGAAACAACCGAAGAAGCACTTGTTCGCGAATATAAAGAAGAAACCGGTGCGGATATAGAAATAAAGCACCTGCTTTGGACCGAAGAAGACTTTTGGAACTACAAAGGCAGAAGGCATCACGGATTGGCATATTATTATCTTATTGATTTTTGTGATGGCAACGATATACCTGAAACCGAAGAATTTATTT